>NZ_JBEYVJ010000328.1:0-7728 GCF_040643935.1 Kitasatospora sp. NPDC047058
CTGCGCGGCGACGTCGACGGCCTGCTGCCCACCGCCGTCGAGGAGTTGATGCGCTGGGACACGCCGCTGCAGATGTTCGAGCGCTGGGTGCTGGACCCGGTCAGTGCGTGCGGCGGGTGACCAGCTCGGCGAGGGCGAGCAGTTCGTCGGCGGCGGACGGCTCGGGCACCGCCGTCGCCAGCAGGCCGAGCGCCGCGGCCATCCGCTCGCAGGACTCCCCCTGGGCCCAGCCGCGCCCGCCGGCCCCCTCGACGGCGGCCGCGCAGCGGCTCAACTCCTCCGGGCTGAGCGGGCGTTCCAGTGCGTACAGCTCGGCCAGGACGCCGCCCTCGGCCGTCCCGGAGCCGAGCGCCGCCACCACCGGCAGCGACTTCTTGCGCGCGACCAAGTCCGCCCCGACGGGCTTCCCGGTGACCGCCGGATCGCCCCAGATCCCGATCAGGTCGTCGATCAGCTGGAACGCCAGGCCGATCTCGCGGCCGAAGCCGTCCATCGCCTGCGCGGCTTCCTCCGAGGCACCCGCGTACTGCGCGCCGATCGCGCAGGCGGCGCCGAGCAGCGCCCCCGTCTTGGCCTCCGCCATCGCCAGGCACTCGGCGAGCGAAACGTCACTGCGCTGCTCGAAGGCGCAGTCGATCTGCTGGCCCTCGCACAGCTCGACCACGCAGTCGGTGAGCCGGCGGACGGCGCCCTGGGCGGCCGGGTGGGCGTCCTCGGCGAGCAGCCGCAGCGCCAGCGAGTGCATCGCGTCCCCCGCCAGGATGGCCTCGGTGGTGCCGAACACCCGCCAGGCGGTGGGGCGGTGACGCCTGGTCTCGTCGCGGTCGATGACGTCGTCGTGGAGCAGGGTGAAGTTGTGGACCAGCTCGACGGCGGCCGCGGCGGCGGTGGCCGCGGCCGGACCGCCGCCGAGGGCCTGGGTCGCGGCCAGCACCAGCGCGGGCCTGATCGCCTTGCCGGGGGACGCGTCGGCGGGGGTGCCGTCCGCCTCCCACCAGCCGAAGTGGTAGCCGGCCACCTTACGCATCGAGCCGGGCAGCGAGTCGACGGCGGCGCGCAGGACCGGGTCGACCAGGCCACGGGCCCGGGCCAGCACGTCCTGCGCCTCGTGGCCCTCGCGGTGGTCACGCTCCAGCGTGAAGATTCCCATGGGTTCCTCCCCCTCGGTATGACGGTGCCGCCGTACGGCGATGGGCGCCGCCCGGCCGGGGTACGGGTGGGCCCCCGCCGGGCGGCACGGTTCCGACCGGCCCCGGTCAGTCCCGGTGGTGCGCGACGTCGACGTTCTCCAGCACCCCGATCGCGTCCGGCACCAGAATGGCGGCGGAGTAGTAGGCGCTGACGAGGTAGGAAATGACGGCCTTCTCGTTGATTCCCATGAACCGGACCGAGAGGCTCGGCTGGTATTCGTCGGGAATTCCGGTCTGGTGCAGTCCGATGACGCCCTGATTGTCCTCCCCGGTGCGCATCGCGATGATCGAGCTGGTGTGACCGCCGACGATCGGGATCTTGCTGCACGGGAAGACCGGCACGCCGCGCCAGCCGAAGACCTGCCGGCCCTGCACCTCGACGGTGTCCGGGTAGAGGCCGCGGCGGTTGCACTCGCGCCCGAAGGCGGCGATCGCCCGGGGGTGGGCGAGGAACATCTTGGTGGAGCGGCGGCGGCTCAGCAGCTCGTCCATGTCGTCCGGGGTGGGCGGGCCGGAGTGGGTCTGGATCCGCTGGTCGTACTCGGCGTTCTGCAGCAGCCCGAACTCCGGGTTGTTGACGAGCTCGTGCTCCTGGCGCTCGCGCAGCGCCTCGATGGTCAGCCGGAGCTGGTGCTCGGTCTGGTTCATCGGCTGGTTGTAGAGGTCGGCGACCCGGCTGTGCACCTTGAGCACCGTCTGGGCGACGCTCAGCTCGTACTCGCGCGGCTTCAGCTCGTAGTCCACGAAGGCGCCGGGCAGCTCGTACTCGCCCCGGTGGCCGGCGGAGAGGCCGATGGCCGCCTCACCGTGCTTGTTCTGCGGCTGCTGGAAACCGGCCAGGTACTCCATGATCTGCAGCTGGAGGGCCTCGGAGCGGTCCGCGAGCTCCTGGAAGGCGGGCCAGGAGAGCGCCAGCACCGTACCGGCGGTGGCGGCCTTCACCGTGTACGGCCAGGAGCCGTCCTCGTACTGGATGGCCTCGTCGCCGAGGTGGTCGCCGTCGGCGAGGGTGCCGACCACCGCCTCCTCGCCGTACTTGCCCGTTCCCCACCGCTCGAGCTTGCCGTGCGCGATGATGAAGACCTCGTCGATCGGCGCTCCCGCCGCGACCAGGACGTCACCGGCGGAGAACTCGCGTTGGACGAAGCGACCGGCCAGCTCCTCCAGCACGGCGTCGTCCTCGAAACCGCGCAGGACCGGCACCTCACGCAGCGACGGCGGGACGATCCGCACCTCGGAGCCCGTCTGCACGAAGCTCACCCGGCCGCGGCCGACCGAGTAGCGCAGGCGACGGTTGACCCGGTACGTGCCGCCGGACACCTGGACCCACGGAAGCATCCTGAGCAGCCAGCGCGGGCTGATGCCCTGCATCTGCGGCGCGGACTTGGTCGTCGTGGCGAGGTTCCTCGCGCCGGCCGTGCCGAGACTCTGCTGGTGGACCGGCGGCTCGCCACTTGGCACAGGAATACCGACGTTGGTTTCGGTCGACATAGGGAGCCCTTCGCATACCCGATACCTGATGAAGTGTCACCTTGCAGCAATCATGGTGACGCCATTCGGCAGTGCTCCGCAATCACTCTTTCGAGTGGTCGGAATAACCGAACAAATAGGACGACTGGATCACCTGATCGATATTAATTCGATCATTATTCGAACATTTGAGAATGGTTCGACGCCTCGGCGGATCCGGCGCCACCGCCGCGCCGCAGCCGCACCGCAGCCACGCCCCGACCCCGACCCCGACCCGACCGTGCCCCGACCCCGCCCCGGCCACCCCGCGTTCAGGCCCGCACCGGGGGCCGCTAAGGTGCCACCTCAAAGGGCCACGGGGCCAGTTGGCGAGTGTGGCCGCACCGGACGCCCTCCCCCTCGTTCACCCCTGCCCTGGGAGGCCGTCATGAGCGCCCCCGTCCGTGTCTGGCTCAACCGCACCTACGCGGAGAACGTGTTCTTCATCGAACAGCTGCGCGAGGCGCCGCGACCGGTCGAGATCCACGCCACCCACGTCGACCCCGACTCCCCCGTCCTCGCCGCCGCCGACCACGCCACCCTGGAACCCGGCGACCTGACCCCCGACGCCTACGTCGCCTACGCGCTCGACTTCTGCGCCCGGCACGCCATCGACGTCTTCCTGCCCCGCCTCAACCAGCTCGCGATATCCCTGCACCAGCCGGAGTTCGAGGCGATCGGCACCGCGCTGATCTGCCCGCCCGCCACCGCGATCGCCGCCTTCGACAGCAAGGCGGACGGCTACGCCGCGATCGCCGCGGCCGGACTCCCCACCCCGCCGTGGTGGCAGGTCCGCACCGCCGCCGACCTGCTCGCCGCCGTCGGCCGGATCGAGGCGGCCGGGCTCACCGCCTGCCTCAAGCCCGTCTCCGGTGCCGGCGGCGAGGGCTTCCGGGTGCTCACCCGCGAACCGTTCGGCCTGCACCGGCTGGCCGGCTGGGACAGCCGCGTCCAGGTCGACCAGGTGGCCGCCGCACTGGAGGCCGCGGCCGCCGGGGGCGCCGGGGAGCCCGCCGCCCTGATGGTGATGCCCTTCCTCGACGGCCCCGAGGTCTCGGTGGACTGCCTCGCCGACCGCGACGGCACCCTGCTGGCCGCCGTCGGCCGCAGCAAGCACCGGCGCCGGCGCAGCTTCACCACCGCGCCGCAGTACCTGGAACCCGCCCGCCGGGTGGTCGAGTCCACCGGGATGGCGTTCCTCTCCAACGTCCAGTTCCGCCACCTGGCCGGGGAGCCGGTGGTCATCGACGTCAACACCCGCCCCTCGGGCGGCCTGCACCAGCTGCGGCTGTGCGGCCTCAACCTGCCCTGGAACGCGGTGCAGCTGGCGCTCGGCGAACGGCCGGACACCGACTGGGCGGGGGACCCGGCCGGCATCGAGTACACGCTGGTCTCCGGCATCCAGCCGGTGCTGCCGCGCCAGACCCCGTTCGCCCGCGGCTTCACCCCGGCCGAACTCGTGCACTGACCCGCCCCGCACCCGGGCCGCCACGCACGCCCACCCGGGCCGCCACGCACGACGGCCCGGCCCGACGGGCCGGCTACAGCGGGCCGTTCCAGTCCAGCGTCGGCTCCAGCACCCCCTCCAGGGTGAGCAGCCAGCGCTTCACCTCGATCCCGACCCGGCCGCCGCCGAAGCCGCCGATCCCGTCCGCCGCCACCACCCGGTGGCACGGCACCAGCAGCGCGACGGGGTTGGCGGCCATCATCTGCCCGACCGTCCGGGCCGCCAGCCCGGGCTCCGCCACATCCTCGAACACCCCGCTGCGGGAGGCGAGTTCGCCGTACGTGATGGTCCGCCCGAACGGCACCTCGCGCAGCAGCGTCTGCAGCACCGCGCGATGCGGCCCGGCACTCAGGCTCCAGTCGATCGGGAGGCCCAACTCCTTGCTGCGCCCGGCCAGGTAGGCGCCGATCCGGCCGGTGACCGCGGAGATCCTGGACTCGTCCGTGCAGCGCGGCAGCTCGCCGCCCGCGTGCCCGAGGTAGCCCGCGGCCGCCACGCCCTGCGCCGTCACCGCGATGTGCATCGGCCCGCTCGGCAGCGGCGTCTCCACGGTCAGCCAGGCCATCGGCCCGGTCCCGTTCCGCTCCCGCTGCACCGCGCTCGGACGCTCCACCACGCTCGGACCCCCGTCCTGCTCCGCCGGACCACGCGCCGACCACCCCGTCGCCAGGACGGCGCGCGGGGCCCACCCGCCCCGCGCGCCATCGTACGGCTCCGGCCGGTCCGGCGCGGCCTCCGCTAGAGCCGTTCCTTCAGCTCCGCGGCGAGCCCCCGCGACCAGTGCGACAGCTCCGCCCGGTCGGGCGTCCGGCCCTCGCAGAGCGCGCCCAGCTGGGCGTCGTTGATCCGGTTCGGCCCGGGGATCTCCAGCAGGTAGGCGAGTTCCTCCAGCACCGTGGCGAGCCGCTTGGCGTCCACGTGGTCCAGGGCGACCGCCGCCTCGTGGTGGCTGATGGTGAGAGAACCAGGCATGGCCAACCTCCTCCGTTCGCCCCCGCACTCCCTCCACCGTACGACCACCCCGGCCGCGCTGCTCCCGATGCCACGACGGCCCGTGACCGGTCACTCCGCGGTACCGGCGGACACGGTGCGCAGTCGGGGCGCGCGGTCCGCCGCGGGCTCGTCACGGCCGCGCATCCCACCGCCGCGGGCCCGTCACGGCCGCGACTCCCACCGCCGCCGGCTCACCGCCGGAACCGCCGACACCAGGACGCCCGCGGCGAGCTGCCAGGCCGCGCCGAAGCCGAGCACGGCCGCCGCACCGACCCGGTCCGCCAGCGGCCCGGCGGCCGCCAGCCCGGCCGGCCCGAGGACGAACGCCCCCAGGCTGCCGAACGCGCTGATCCTGGCGAGGACTTCGGCCGGCACCCAGCTCTGCATGGTGCTGCTGTACAGCGTGTCGCAGACCGCCGCGCCGACGCCCGCCAGCAGCGCCGCCCCCGCCACCGGCACCAGGGGCAGCCCCGCCGCCAGGGCGGCCGAGGGGAGCGCCCAGCCGAGCGTCGCCACCGTGGCCACCGCCAGTGGCCGACCCGGCCGCCGCCCCAGCATCAGCAGTCCGCCCAGCACCGCCCCGGCCCCGTACAGGCCCATCACCAGGCCCCAGCCGCGCGCGCCGCCGAGGTGCCGCTGCGCGGTCAGCGGGCCGAGCACCAGGAACGGCGCCCACACCAGCAGGTTGAACAGCCCCATGTGCAACGTGGTGATCCAGAGCCAGGGGCGGGAGCGGAACTCCGACCAGCCCTCGCGCAGGTCGGCGAGCACCGATCCCTCCCCGTCCGACGGCTCCTGCGCCCGCAGCCGCAGCCGCAGCCGGGCGAGCGCCAGCGCACCGATCCCGTACGTGACGGCGTCGGCCGCCAGCACCGCGGCCGGCCCGTACACCGCCGTCACCACCCCGGCGGTCGCCGGTCCGGCCACCGTGGCGACCGAACGCGCCAGCCCCAGCAGGGTGTTGGCGTCCGCGAGCCGCTCCCGGTCCCGCACCAGCCCCGGCACCAGCGCGCCCAGCGCGGGCAGGAACACCCCCTCGCCGAGCCCCCAGACCGCGACCAGCGCCACCATCGTCCACACCGGCGCCCGCCCGGACGCCAGCACCGCGGCGAACACCGCCTGCACGACGCCGCGCAGCACGTCCGCGGCCAGCATCACCCCCCGGCTGCCCAGCCGGTCGGCGATCACCCCACCGGCCGGCAGCACCAGTACGACCGGCACGATCCGCGCCGCCATCACCCAGCCGACCTCGCTGCCCCCGCCGCCGGCGCCCAGCACCGCGAAGGCGACCGCCACCGGCGCCATCGAGGAGCCGAACAGCGAGGTCGCGTACCCGACGAAGAACCACCTGAAATCGCGCTCGCCCAGCACGGCGACGCGGCTGCCCAGCCGCGGCCGGCGGGCCGGAATCCGCTCCGTATCCACTGCCACGGGCGGCAAGTCTGCCTCCGCGCCGGAGCGGCATTCAAGGGTTTCCGGGAAAAACTTGAGCCTTGTCCCCTCAATTTCTTCCGAGGCCACCACAGCCGCAGTAAATATCGCCACCAACAGGCCTCCACCTGCCATTTACTGCGCACGGCCGCTATTCTTCGGATATCCCCGGACCATCCATTTACTGCGGAAGAGAGGCACTGGTGACCGACCATCCACCGGTCGAGTACGCGGTCGCCGTCGATCGCTACCTGGCCGCCGCCGACCTCGGCGCGGCCTCCCGCCGGGTCTACCGGATCGCCCTCGACACGTGGGCCTGGGCCCTGGCCGACCGCCCCGCCCCGGCCGGCCCCGAACGGCGCCGCGCCCGGCCGCCCGTCCTCCCGCTCGCCCTGCTCGACCACCCCGACGCCGCCGCCCGCCTCCGCACCGCCGTCACCCACCGCACCGCCGGCACCGACCCGCGCACCCTCAACCGCGAACTCTCCACCCTGCGGGCCGCGTTGACCTGGTGGCGCGCCCAGGGATGGATCCGCACCGACCCCGCCGCCGGCCTGCGCCCGCTCCCCCTCCCCGGGCCCGGCCACGCGCCGCTCACCCCCGACGAGCTGCGCACCCTCCTGGCCCGCCGCGCTCCCCTGCGCGAACAGGCCCTCTGGCACCTCCTCCACGAGAGCGGCGCCGCCATCGAGACCGTCCTCGCCCTCGACGTCGACGACCTCGACCTCCCCCGCCGCCGCACCCTCCCCTCCGCCCCGCCCCTCCACTGGCGGGCCGGCACCGCTCGCCTGCTCCCCCTCCTCGTCGCCGGCCGCACCGCCGGCCCGCTCTTCCTCACCGACCGTCGCGCCCCCGCCGCCACCCCCGCCGCCGACCGCTGCCCCCACACCGGCCGCGCCCGCCTCTCCTACCGGCGCGCCGCCGAGCTCTTCACCGCCCACAACCCCGGCCTCACCCTCACCCGCCTCCGCCCGGCACCCCCGGACACGCCGTCGGCCCCGGGCACCACGCTCTCCGGCGGCGAGCGGCAGCGGCTCAAGCTGGCCACCCACATGGCTGAGAAGGGCGGCGTCTACGTCCTGGACGAGCCGACCGCCG
>NZ_JBEYVJ010000329.1:0-7644 GCF_040643935.1 Kitasatospora sp. NPDC047058
CACCCCCGTCGTGACGCTCGACGCCCGACGCCGGGACAGCGCCAAGAGCGCCCTCATCACCCTCGTCGAGCACGCCCTCCTCGCCCGCCTGCGCTGAGGCGGTCGGCACCGGGTCGGAGCGCCCCGGAGGCGAGTGCGCGAGTAACAACCGCGCCGAGCCGAAGGGGCGCGCCGGTGTCGAAGGGAGAGAGCGAGGAGGCCCCGAGGAACGAGGGGCATCGGAGCGACGACCGTCGGCACCGGGTCGGAGCGCCCCGGAGGCGAGTGCGCGAGTAGCAGCGGCCCACGGGTTCCTGGGGGGAGTCCGTGGGCCGTGGTGGCGCGCCTCCCGCTACTCGGCCGGCTCCAGCCCCGCGCGGATCAGGCCGTAGGTGTACGCGTCCTCCAGGGCCAGCCAGGAGGCGGCGATGACGTTGTCGGCCACCCCGACGGTGGACCAGCTGCCGGTGCCGTCGGTGGACTCGATCAGCACCCGGGTCTTGGACCCGGTGCCGTGCTGGCCCTCCAGGATGCGGACCTTGTAGTCCACCAGCTCCAGCTTGGCCAGCTGCGGGTAGATCCCCTCCAGCGCCGTCCGCAGCGCCTGGTCCAGGGCGTTGACCGGGCCGTTGCCCTCGCCGGTGGCGATCCGGCGCTCACCCCTCGCCCAGAGCTTGACGGTCGCCTCGTTGCCGGCGAACCCTCCCCCACCCTCCGGCCGGGGGGACCCCCATGGCCCCTGCTCGCTGATGGTCCGCCAGGACTCCAGGGTGTAGAAGCGCTCGCGCCGGCCCCGCACCTCGTCCCGGAGCAGCAGCTCGAAGGAGGCGTCGGCGGACTCGTAGGTGTAGCCGAGGTTCTCCTGCTCCTTCACGCGGGCGACCACCCGGCCGGCCAGGTCCCGGTCGGTGGAGAGGTCGTAGCCCAGCTCCTTGCCCTTGAGCTCGACCGAGGCGCGGCCGGCCATGTCGGAGACCAGCATCCGCATGGTGTTGCCGACGGTCTCCGGGTCGATGTGCTGGTAGAGGTCCGGGTCGACCTTGATCGCGGAGGCGTGCAGGCCGGCCTTGTGCGCGAAGGCGGAGTAGCCGACGTACGGCTGGTGGGTGGAGGGGGCCAGGTTGACCAGCTCGGCGATGGCGTGCGAGATCCGGGTCATCTCGGCCAGGCTGCCGGGCGGCAGCACCCGCCGGTCGTACTTGAGCTCCAGCGCGCCGACCACCGGGAACAGGTTGGCGTTGCCGACCCGCTCGCCGTAGCCGTTGGCGGTGCACTGGACGTGGGTGGCGCCGGCGTCCACCGCCGCCAGGGTGTTGGCCACCGCGCAGCCGGTGTCGTCCTGGGCGTGGATGCCGAGCCGGGCACCGGTCTGCTCCAGCACGTCGGCGACGATCTCGCGGACGCCGCCCGGCAGCATCCCGCCGTTGGTGTCGCAGAGCACGACGACGTCGGCGCCGGCCTCGTGCGCGGCGCGCACCACGCTCAGCGCGTACGCGCGGTTGGCCTTGTAGCCGTCGAAGAAGTGCTCGCAGTCGATGAAGACCCGGCGGTCCTGCGACCGCAGGAACGCGACGCTGTCCCGGACCATCTCCAGGTTCTCGTCCAGCGTGGTGCGCAGCGCCAGCTCCACGTGCCGGTCGTGCGACTTGGCGACGAGGGTGATCACGGGCGCACCGGAGTTGACCAGCGCGGCCAGCTGCGGGTCCTCCGCGGCCTTCCCCCCGGCGCGGCGGGTGGCGCCGAAGGCGACCAGCCGGGCGTGGCGGAGGTCCAGTTCGGCGGCGGCACGGGCGAAGAACTCGGTGTCGCGCGGGTTGGCCCCGGGCCAGCCGCCCTCGATGAAGCCCACCCCGAACTCGTCCAGGTGCCGGGCGATGGCCAGCTTGTCGGCCACCGTCAGGTTGATGCCCTCCCGCTGCGCGCCGTCGCGCAGGGTGGTGTCGAACACGTGGAAGCTGTCGTCCGTTCGGCTGACCTCGGTCATGGCCCTTGGTTCTCCGTTTCGGGGAGGATCGGTACTGCTCTGCCGGTTTCTCACTCCGGCTCCACTGTCCAGCATCCCGCGCGCGCCCCGGTGTCACGGAGCCCTTCGTGGGGGCCCGGCCGGTCCGGGAGCAACAAAAAGACCCCTCGCGGGTGCGAGAGGTCTGCGCGCGGGTCTGGACGCTGGTGGTCGTCTCCGCATCGGGTCCTGCGGAGACGGTCACTGCGGACCGGCGCGCCTGCTGCTAATAATCAGCGAAAGCGAGGACACGCTGGCAGTCTGGCACATGCGCCGCCACCCGGCCCGGCCGTCTCGGCATCCGAAACGGCGCAGGCCGGGGGCGGTACGGAATCAGACGATCTTGTGCAGCCAGCCGTGGGTGTCGGCGGCCTGGCCGCCCTGGATGGCGAGCAGCGCCCGGCGCAGCTCCATGGTGACCGGGCCGGGCTCGCCGGTGCCGACGGTCCAGTCGCCGCCGACCGACTTGACCGAGCCGACCGGGGTGATGACGGCGGCGGTGCCGCAGGCGAAGACCTCGGTGAGGGTGCCGTCGGCGTTGCCCTGCTTCCACTCGTCGGTGGAGATCTTCCGCTCCTCGACGGCGTAGCCGAGGTCGGAGGCCAGGGCCAGCAGCGAGTCGCGGGTGATGCCGGGCAGCAGCGCGCCGGAGAGCTCGGGGGTGACGATCCTGGCGTTCTCGCCCTCGCCGAAGACGAAGTACAGGTTCATGCCGCCCATCTCCTCGATCCACCGGTGCTCGGCGGCGTCGAGCCAGACGACCTGGTCGCAGCCCTTGGCGGCGGCCTCGGCCTGGGCGACCAGGGAGGCGGCGTAGTTGCCGGCGCACTTGGCGGCACCGGTGCCGCCGGGCGCGGCGCGGACGTAGTCCTCGGAGAGCCAGACCGAGACCGGCTTGACGCCACCGGGGAAGTAGGCGCCGGCCGGCGAGGCGATGATCATGAAGAGGTAGGAGTTGGACGGGCGGACACCCAGGCCGACCTCGGTGGCGAACATGAACGGCCGCAGGTAGAGGCTCTGCTCCGGCTCGTTCGGGACCCAGCCCTGCTCCTGCTGGACCAGCAGCTCGACGGCCTCGACGAAGGTCTCGACCGGCAGCTCCGGCATCGCCAGGCGGCGGGCGGAGGCCTGGAAGCGGGCCGCGTTGGCCTCCGGGCGGAAGGTCGCGATGGAGCCGTCGGCCTGGCGGTAGGCCTTGAGGCCCTCGAAGATCGCCTGGCCGTAGTGGAGCGTCATGTTGGCCGGGTCCATCTCGATCGGCGCGTACGGCGCCAGCTGGGCGTCGTGCCAGCCCAGGCCCTCGGTCCAGCGGATGGTGACCATGTGGTCGGTGAAGACGCGCCCGAAGCCGGGGTTGGTCAGCCGGGCCTCGCGCTCCGCGTCGGACAGCGGGTGGGCGGAGGGCTTGAGGTCGAACGTGATGGGCGCCTGGGTGGGCGTGCTCATGGCTGTATGTCCTTCACCGTGGGGTTGGTCCGGGCCGCCTCCGTCGGGTGAACGTTTCGGCGATCGAACGCCGGAACGAACGCACGACGGCACGGCCCACTGTCGATACTCGCATCCAGAGGGCCGTGCCGAACAGCTGCCGGCTCCTTGGGGAGCTGCAAGCTGCGGTTATGCGGTCCGGCCCGCCGGCCGGAACACGTTGTGTCGGTTCCGGCCTGTCAGCCGGAGCCCGCTTGTCGGTTCCGGCCCGTCAGCCGGATACTCGGGCGGCGAGCGCGTCGCCGACCTGCGAGGTGGTACGGGTGCCGGACCGCTCGGCCAGGTCCGCGGCGACCGCGGCCTCGACCTTGGCGGCCTCGGCGGCGAAGCCGAGGTGGTCCAGCAGCATGGCGACCGAGAGCACCGTGGCGGTCGGGTCGGCCTTGCCCTGGCCGGCGATGTCCGGCGCCGAGCCGTGCACGGGCTCGAACATCGACGGGAACTCACCGCTCGGGTTGATGTTGCCGCTGGCCGCCAGGCCGATGCCACCGGTGACGGCGGCGGCCAGGTCGGTCAGGATGTCGCCGAACAGGTTGTCGGTGACGATCACGTCGAACCGCTCGGGCTGGGTGACGAAGAAGATGGTCGCCGCGTCGACGTGCAGGTAGTCGGTGGTCACCTCGGGGAACTCCCGGCCGACCTGCTCGAAGATCCGGGTCCACAGGTGGCCGGCGTGCACCAGCACGTTGTTCTTGTGGACGAGGGTGAGCTTCTTGCGCGGACGCGCCTGGGCCCGGCGGTAGGCGTCCCGGACGACCCGCTCGATGCCGTACGCGGTGTTGAGGCTGACCTCGGTGGCCACCTCGTGCTCGGTCCCGGTACGCAGGGTGCCGCCGTTGCCGACGTACGGGCCCTCGGTGCCCTCGCGGACGACCACGAAGTCGATCTCCGGCTCGCCGGCCAGCGGGGACTTCACCCCGGGGAAGAGCCGGCCCGGCCGCAGGTTGATGTGGTGGTCGAAGGCGAACCGCAGCTTCAGCAGCAGCCCGCGCTCCAGCACGCCCGACGGCACGCTCGGGTCGCCGATGGCGCCGAGCAGGATCGCGTCGTGGCCCTTCAGCTCCGCCAGCACGCCGTCCGGCAGGGTCTCGCCGGTGCGGTGGTAGCGCCGGGCGCCGAGGTCGTACTCGGTGGTCTCCAGCTTCACGTCGGCGGGCAGCGCGGCGCCGAGGACCTTGAGGCCTTCGGCCACCACTTCCTGGCCGATGCCGTCACCGGGGACAACTGCGAGACGAATGGTGCGAGACATGGTCGGACCCTACTCCGGTGTCCCAGTGACTGACACCCGCTGTCCACCATCCGGACGAGCGGTCAGGTGAGGTCGATGTCGACCGGGAACGGCCGTTCGAGCTTCAGCTGCTTGTGGTGGATCCCGGTCAGACCGTAGGACTGCGTGGCCGGGTCCAGCTCGTAGGTGTGGACGACCGGGCGCCCCTCCTCGTCGCCCTCGACCCGCCAGAAGTGCGGGATGCCCGCGGCGGCGTACTTGCGCGGCTTCACCTGGCGGTCGCGCTCCCGGGACTCCTCGGAGACCACCTCGATGACGAGCGACACGTCCTCGGCGTTGCAGTACGTCACCTTGGGACCGGTGCCGGCCTGCGCGGTGACGACCAGGAGATCCGGCTCCGGACGGTTCCGCCGGTCCAGCGTGACCGTCATCCCCCGCCACACCTCACGCCCCTCCGGAACCGCAGCGTCCAACGCCCGTTCCAGCCTGCGGAGGGTGCGCATGTGGAACAGGTTCTGCGGACTCACGAAGATCAGGCTCCCGTCGAGCAGCTCGGTGTGCGGCGGGAGATCGGGCAGCCGGTCGAGGTCCTCGGCGGTGTACCCCTCGGGCGGGGGCCGGAGCCAGTCCGGGTACGGCTCCATGGTCATGGTTCCTCCCATGCGCGCATCCTGACGGGCCTTCCCAGGCTACTCGGCGGGGTTCGCCCGCACGTCCCTCCCACGAGGGAGCGCGTGAGACGGCGTCCGCGCCGGGGGCGCGCTTATGCTCGCGGGCATCCGGATCCGGCATTGCTCGCAGAACGGGGCAGATCACCATGGGCGCGCGGTGGCGGGAGGCACGGGTCTGCGGGGTGGCGGGCGGCGCGGCCATGGCGGGGTACGCGCTCGCGGCGGCACTGCGCGGGGCCTGGCCGCCGGGCGCGGCCGACACGGCGGTGCCCTTCCACGCCCACCTGTGGGACCTCGTGCACGGGCGCTCCCCCGGCGACCTGCTGGTCAACTGGAACAGCGGCTACGGGGCGCCGTTCCTGGCCGACTTCTTCGCCTACCTGATGAACCCGTTCTCCTGGGCCACCGTGCTGCTGCCGCGCGACCGGGGGCAGTGCGCGGTGTTCCTGGTCTCCCTGTGCAGCATCGGCCTCGGCACCGCCCTGATGGCGTACGTGCTGGGCCGGCTGCACGCCGGGCCGCACTGGCTGCGGGCGCTCGCCGCCGTCGGCTACGGGCTCTGCGCCTGGGTGCCGGCCGTCGGCGGCGCGGCCCCGATGTGGCTCTGGGGCCTGGTCTCGCTGCCGCTGCTCCTGCTGGCCGGCGACTGGTGCCTGCACGAGCGGCACTGGGCGGCGGCGGCCCTGTGCGTCGCCGCCGCCTGGGCCGGCAACCTCTACACCGCCGCGATGGCCACCATCACGGCCGGCCTGGTGCTCGCGGTCCGGCTGCTGGCCGTCCGGCGGCCGTTCCGGGCCCTGGTCCGGGTCACCGGCCGGGCCGTCACCGCCGGCACCGCCGGGGTCCTGCTGGCCGCACCCGTGCTGTTCGTCGCCGTCCGGGCCGCGCAGGAGGCCCAGCCGGAGGCCCCGGTGCAGCCGCTCGGCCCGTCCGGGCTCGGCGGCCACCTCGCCCGGCTGCTGCCCGGCACCCACGGAGGGCCGCCGGTCCCGGACGTCTCGGTCGGCCTGCTCGGCCTGCTGTTGGTCTCCGGGCTGCCGTTCAACCGCCGGGTGCGGGCCCGCGAGCGGGTCGCCTGGTGCGGGCTGCTGGCGCTGGTGGTGCTCGGCTTCCTCTGGACGCCGACCGTCCTGGTCTGGCACGGCCTGGCGATCCCGGCCGGCGGCCCGTACCGGGTCGCCTTCGTGCTGAGCGGCCTGCTGGTGCTGGCCGGCTGGGTCTCGCTGGCGCACCGGCCGGACGTGGTGACCCTGGCCGGCGGGGCCGGCGTGGTCCTGGTGGTCGCCCTGGTCGCCGCCGGCCGGCACCCGGTCCGGGCCTCCGCGTGGGTGCTGCTCACGGCCGGCGCCGCCGCCGTGCTCGCCGCGCTGTGGGCCCTGGAGCACCGGCACACCGACCGCCGGGCGGGCGCGGTGGCCACCGCCGTCCTGGGCTGCGTGGTGCTCGGCGGCGCCGTCCGGTCCACCTGGGCGGCCCTCGGCAGCCCTGCCGCCGGCACCCCCGCCGCCACCACGGCCGAGGGGCCCGCCGTCCGGGCCGCGTACGCCGCCCTGCAGCAGGCCGCCGACTGGCCGCGCGCCCGCACCGACCCCGGCCCGCACGCCTTCACCCCGAACGACCCGCTGCTGCTCGACGGCCAGGGCGGCGGTTACGCCAGCAGCTACCTGCCCACCGTCACCGCCTACCTGCTGCACGACCTCGGTGCGGGCTGGACGGCCGGCGGCCGGCGGACCGCCTCCGTCACCGACCCGGTCGGGCAGGCGCTGTTCGCCGTCCGCACCCACCTCGACGACGGGCCGCCGCCGGACGGCTTCACGGTCGGCCGGGCCGCCGCTCCCCCGCTGGTCACCGTGCTGCCGCCCGGGGCGGCGACGGGCACCTCCTCGGTCTGGTCCCGGCAGGAGTCGCTGCTCGGCGGGCGGGTGTACGACGTGCCCGGTCCCGTCCCGGCGGGCGGCCCGGCGCCCACCGCGCACGGCAGCGGCTGGTCCGTGCCGGCCACCCCGGCCGGTGCGGAGGGCACCGTGTTCACCGCGGCCTGCACGCCGGGGGGGACGGCGTACTTCCACGGGGTCTGGTTCACCGGCACGGTGAGCGGCCTCGGCACCACCTACCGCAGCGACGGCGCTCAGCCCGTCACCGCGGTGCCGGTCCACCGGCTCGGCGTGGTCCCCGCCGACGGCGTGGTCCGGGTGGTGCTGCACGCGGACGCCGTCACCCAGGTGCCGGCCCGGCCGGTCGGCTGCCTGCGGCCCGGCGCGCTGGCCGCCGCCGTCGCC
>NZ_JBEYVJ010000330.1:0-7644 GCF_040643935.1 Kitasatospora sp. NPDC047058
CGGGCAGCGGAGTCCGAGCCCGAGGAGCCCCGGCCCGAGGAGCCCGGGCCGAGAAGTCCAGAAGTCCAGCCCGAGGAGCCCGGCCCGCGTCGGTCAGCAGGTGGGTACGGCAGGATCGCTCAGGGGCTCGTCGCCGGCGCTCGGTGCGAGGCCGCGGAGCAGGTGGGTGACCAGGTCGTCGAAGACCTGGTCCAGGGCCGCTCCGTGGAGCTGTCCGCCGGCGGCCTGGGTGGCCACGCCGTGCACGGCCGTGAAGAGCACGTTGCCGATCCGGTCGGTGTTGCCGGGCCGGATCATCCCCTCGCGCTGGCCGTGGTCGATCTCGGCGCGGAGGTCGGACTTCAGCGGCTGCCAGGCGAGTTCCAGTTCGTCCGCGACGGCGGCGTCGTGCTTGCGGGCGAAGGCCAGTTCCAGGAGCGCCGCGTGTTCGGCGGCGAAGTCGACGTAGGCGCGGGCGAAGGCGAACACCCGCGCGCGGAAGCCGTCCCCGCTCCGGGCGAGTCGGCTGCGGGTCGCGGTGGTCAGCCGCTGGATGCCGGTGAGCGCGAGTGCGTCGAGCAGGGCGCGCCGGTCCTTGAAGTGGCGGCTGGGCGCGGCGTGGCTGACGTCGAGGGCGCGGGCGAGTTCGCGCAGTGACAAGGCGTCGACGCCCTGTTCGCGCAGTGTCTGTTCGGCGCGCTCCAGCAGCGCGGCGCGGAGGTCTCCGTGGTGATAGCGGCCCGTTCGCATGGGCATCAGCATACGAGTATGTAGGCGTTGACTACTTTGTTGGCACTGACTACATTGTGCCGCATCGCGGTACCGACGCCGCCCGCACCGGGGTGCCGACGCCAGCCCGCGTCCCGGAAACGAGGAGACCCATGGACTTCACGCGCAAGACCACCCTGATCACGGGAGCGTCCACCGGCATCGGGGCCGCGTTCGCCCGCGAGCTCGCCGTCCGCGGGTCGGACCTGGTCGTCGTCGCCCGCAGCGAGGACAGGCTGACGGGCCTCCGGGAGGAGCTGGCCGCGGCCCACGGCGTCACCGTGCACGTCCTCCCGCTCGACCTGGCCCGCCCCGGCGCCGCGGCGGAGGTGCAGCGCCGCGTCGACGAACTGGGAGTGACGGTCGACGTGCTGATCAACAACGCCGGCTTCGCGACCTTCGGGGCCGTCGCCGAGGGCGATCCGACGCGGATGGCCGAGGAGGTGCACCTCAACTGCCTCACCCTCACCGACCTGACCGCCCGGCTGCTGCCCGGCATGGTCGAGCGCGGGCGCGGGGCGGTCGTCAACGTGGCCAGCACGGCGGCCTTCCAGCCGATTCCCCGGATGGCCGTCTACGGCGCCACCAAGGCCTATGTGCTCTCGTTCACCGAGGCGCTCGCGAACGAGCTCCGCGGCAGCGGCGTCCGGGCCCTGGCCATCTGCCCGGGTGCCACCGACACCCCGTTCTTCGACGTCATCGGCGACCAGGCCGCCGTGGGCATCGCGTACTTCACGCCTTTCCGGCCGGGCGAGCAGGCCGCGCTCGACGCTCTCCGCGAGGAGGTCTTCGCTCGCGATGCCGCGTACTACCGGGAATGCGGCGTCGAATCGCCGGCTGCCCTGACGGAGAGCGGCCTGCTGGAGGAGGAGCCGGCGCATTCGGTCCTCGACGTCGGGCGCGTGGTCCGCTGTGAACCCGACCTGGAGGAGCCCGGCGACGTCAGGGGGGTCGAGGGCGGGGAGGTCGTCGAGCTGTTCGGGACGGCGAGGCCCGTGCGGGAGACCGTCCGGCAGGCCGTCGGACGTGCTGGTGACGGGTGGTTCCCCCCGTTCGGCCGGGGCTCCGGCTGCTGCACCGTCGTCTACGGCGACGACGGGCGCCCGGCGGCGCTGTGCTTCTGGGGCACCACCGGTTATTGATCCGGCACCGCCGGGCGGGGCCCGGGCGGAATGGACCGCCCCGCCGATCCGGAGCCATCGCCGGAAGTCGCCGTGAATTCGATTCCGGATCTGACCGGTGGTCACCTCACCTGCACCGTCAGGCGGAAGGACACATTCGACGCGGCAAAGTCAACGTTTACTTTCCCGGAATTCGTCTGCATAGTGTCGGGACGAACCGGGAGGGGATTCCTTGTCGCAGGTGAATGACAATGCCGCACAGCAGGTGGAGCTGGAACGGGCGGAGGTGTCCGTCATCGGCGGGCTGTTCGACGAACGGCTCGCCGGGGCGCGGGCGGAGCTGGGGCGGGTGCTCGCGTCGCCGGCCGGGAGCGCGGGCGAGGTGTACGAGCGGGAGGTGGCGGCCGGGCGGCTGGCGCGTGAGGTGCGCCGGCTGGAGGGAGCCGAGGGCGGGCTGGTCTTCGGCCGGATCGACCTGGCGGACGGCACCGCGCTGCGGATCGGGCGGCTGGGCCTGCAGCGCGACGAGGACGAGCTGCCGGTGCTGGTGGACTGGCGGGCGGAGGCGGCGCGGCCCTTCTACGAGGCGACGCCGGTGCACCCGATGCGGCTGCGGCGCCGCCGGCACCTGAGCCTGACGGGCCGCACGGTGGTCGGGGTGAGCGACGAGCTGCTGGACGGCTCCGCCCCCACCGCCGGGGACGTCGTCGGCGACGGCCCGCTGGCGGCGGCGCTCCAGGAGCGGCGTACGGGACGGATGGGGACGGCGGTCGCGACGCTCCAGACCGAGCAGGACGCGATCGTCCGGTCGTCGCACCGCGGGGTGACGGTGGTGCAGGGCGGCCCGGGGACCGGGAAGACGGTGGTGGCGCTGCACCGGGCCGCGTACGTGCTGTACGCGTTCCCGAAGGCGGCGGAGCGCGGTGTGCTGGTGCTCGGGCCGAATGCGCGCTTCCTCGACTACATCTCCCAGGTGCTGCCCTCGCTCGGGGAGAACGACGTCGTCCTGGCGACGTGCGAGGAGCTGGCCGGTGTCGTGCCGGGTGCGGTGGACCCGTTCGGGGCGGCGCGCCTGAAGGGCGGCGCCGGGCTGGCCGGTGCACTGGCCGGGCTGGTCCGCTCGTGGCAGGCCCCGGACGGCGACTTCACGGTCCGGGTCGGGCAGGAGTGGGTCCGGCTGGGGGAGGAGGAGGTCGCCCGGGCGCGGCAGGCGGCGCAGACGAGCGGTCTGGCGCACAACCGGGCGCGCCGGCTGTTCCTGGAGCTGCTGGTCGACGCCCTGACCGACGCGCTGGCGCGCGGCATGGCGGAGGCGCTGGAGCGCATCGACGCCGAGGTCGCGCAACTCACCGGCATCGACCTCGACCGGATGGCGGCGCGGGACCTGCGCAGGCTCGGCATCGACGACGCGCCCGCCACGGGGGCCGACGAGTTCGACGCCGACGCCGTCCGCGCCGACCTCCTGGACGACCCGCACGTCGACCGGGCCGTCGAGGACCTCTGGCCGCGGCTGGTGCCCGGTGACGTGGTCGGCGCGCTGCTGGCCGACGCCGAGGCGCTGGAGGTGTTCCTGCCGGACCTCAACGGTGCCGAGCGGGCCCTGCTGCTGCGGACGCCCGGCGCGCCGTGGGCCGACGCCGACGTGCCGCTGCTCGACGAGGCGGCGAGCCTGGTCGACGGCCCGCCCGAGCAGATCTTCGGGCACGTCGTCGTCGACGAGGCGCAGGAACTGACCGCGATGCAGTGGCGGATGATCGTGCGCCGGTGTCCGGGCAGGTCGATGACGCTGGTCGGGGACTTCGCACAGGCGGGCCCTGCGACGGTCGCCCGGGGCTGGACCGAGGCGCTCGACCCGCACGTCGGCCGGCGCTTCGACCTGCGGACGCTGACCGTCAGCTACCGGACCACGCAGGAGATCCTGGCCACCACCGGGGAGCTGCTCGGCCGGATCGCCCCGGGCCAGCCGCCGGTCCGGTCGATCCGGCACGGTGACCTGCCCCGTGCCGTCGAGGTGGCCCCGGAGGGGCTCGCCGCGGGCCTCGTACGGGAGCTGCGGGCGCAGGCCGCCGCGCACCCGGGCGAGCTGCTCGGGGTGGTCTGCGCGGACGGCAGGGTGGCGGAGCTGGCGGCCGCGGGGGTCGAACGGTACGCCCGGCTGGTGCCGGCCTCCGAGGCGCGCGGCCTGGAGTTCGACGAGGCCGTCGTCGTCGATCCGGAGGGGATCGCCGCCGCCCGCCCCGCGGGCGAGCGGGACCTGTACGTCGCCCTGACCCGCGCCACCAAGCGGCTGTGCACGGTGGTCGTCCGGCCGGCCGGCGCGTAGCGGGCGCGGTGCGCCGGACGCCGGGCGGGCACGATCCCGGCCGTGCCCGCCCCGGTGTTCCCGGCGAGCCGCCCCGGTCCGGGCGGTGGCGCCGGGAGGGGGTCGGGCACGGCCGGGCCGTCCGCCGAGGTGGGGGCCGCGTCCGGCCGTCCGGCGCCGTTGACGAGAATGGCCGGGTGACCACTGCTCTGGACCCCGCCGACGAAGCCTTCGCCCGTGACCCGTACCCGTTCTACGCCGCGCTGCGCGACCGGGGCCCGGCCGCGCGGGTGGCCCTGTCCAACGGGACGTCGGCGTGGCTGGTGACCGGCTACCGGCAGGCCCGGGCGGTCCTGGCCGATCCGCGGTTCTCGAACGTCCCCGCACCGAGGAGCGGCCCCCGCAGGGCCGACGGGCCGGCCGCCGGCGCGCGGGCCGTGCTGGAGCAGCACATGCTCAACACCGACGGGGCCGAGCACCGCAGGCTCCGCCGCCTGGCGTCGGTCGCCTTCACCCCCCGTCGGGTGGACGCCCTCACCGAGCGGATCGCCGGTCTCACCGACACCGTGCTCGCGGAGCTCACGGCCCGGGCGGACGGGGGCGCGGTGGTCGACCTCGTCGACGACTTCGCCTTCCCGCTGCCCGTCCTGGTGATCAGCGAGATCCTGGGCGTGCCCGAACGGGACCGCCTGGACCTGCGCACCTGGACGTACCGCGTCGGCTCCCCGGCCGGCGCCCTCGCGCCGGGCGAGATCGACCTGGCCTGGCGGAACCTGCACCGGTACTTCGCCCGCCTCATCGCGGACAAGCGCCGGCATCCCGGCGAGGACCTGTTCAGCCTGCTCGCCCGCGACGGGGACGCGGAGGCCCTGGACGACACGGAGCTGCTGGCGATGGCCTTCCTTCTGCTCTTCGCCGGCTACGAGACGACGATGAACCTCCTGGCCTCCGCCGCCCTCCAGCTCCTCGGCCACCCCGGGGAGCTGCGCGCCGCACAGCGGGACGGCGACCCCGGATGGGCCGCGGTGATCGAGGAGACGCTGCGGCACGCCAGCCCCCTGGAGGGGACCACCTGGCGGTGCGCGAGCGAGACGGTGGACCTCGGAGCCGGCACGGCCGTCCCGGCGGGTGCCTCGGTCCTGGTCGTGCTGGCGGCGGCCAACCGGGACCCGGACGTTTTCACCGACCCGGACGCCTTCCGCCCCGGCCGCTACGCACCCGGCAGCGGGCGGGCGCTCCCACACCTCGCGTTCGGGCACGGCCCGCACGTGTGCCTCGGCGCCCGGCTGGCCCGGCTGGAGGCGATGGTCGCACTGCCCCGGCTCTTCGACGCACTGCCGGACCTTCGGCCGGCCGCCGACCCCGGCACGCTGCCGTACCGCCCGGGTCTCCTCGTGCGCGGACCCCGCACCGTGCCCGTCCGCCGGGCGTAGATTGCCCCGGAGGCACCCGGACGGACGGCCCCGAAGACAGGAGACGACGGCGTTGAGCAACAGGACGGTAGCGGTCTTCTCCCTGGGCGGGACCATCGCCATGACCACCGATCCGGCCACCGGCGGGGTCGTGCCGGCCCTGTCCGCCCGGGAGCTCCTCGACGCGGTGCCGGCCCTGCAGGGCCTGGACGTCGGCCTGGAGGTCCACGACTTCCGGCGCCTGCCCGGCGCCTCCCTCGGCTTCGACGACCTCACGGCACTGTCGGACGCCCTCGCCGAGGCCTTCCGGGCCGGCTGCGACGGCGCGGTGGTCACCCAGGGCACCGACACCATCGAGGAGACCGCCTACCTGCTCGACCTCCTGCACGCGGGCGATCAGCCGGTCGTCGTCACGGGGGCGATGCGCAACCCCACCCAGCCCGGTGCGGACGGCCCGGCGAACCTCCACGCCGCCGTCGTCTGTGCCGCCGATCCGGCCCTGAGCGGCGCCGGGGCCGTGGTGGTCCTCGGCGACGAGATCCACGCGGCCCGCACCGTCCGCAAGTCCCACAGCACCAGCCCGGCGGCGTTCACCTCCCCGGCCACCGGCCCGCTGGGGCGCCTCTACGAGGGCCGCGTCCACCTCCACGGCCCGCTTCCCGGCCGCACCGTCTTCCCCGGACCGGCCGCCGGGCCGGCGCCGCGGGTCGGCCTGTACACCGCGACGCTCGGCGACGACGGCACGCTCCTCGCCGCGATGGCCGGGGCGTGCGACGGACTCGTCGTCGCCGGGTTCGGCGTGGGCCACGTCCCCCGGAACTTCGTGGCCACGCTGGAGGACGCCGCGGCCCGCATCCCCGTGGTGCTCGCCAGCCGCATCGGCAACGGACCGGTCCTGGAGGGGACGTACGGCTTCCCCGGATCGGAGAAGGACCTGCTGGGGCGCGGACTGATCCGGGGCGGTCACCTGGACGCCTACAAGGCCCGGATCCTGCTGCACGTCCTGCTCGTCCAGGGCCGCACGGCCGACGGGATCGCCGCCGCCTTCCGGACCGCGGCCGGCTGAATCCCACCGGCACCGGCCCGGCCCGAGCCGGGCGGCCCCGCGGCCGGCCCGACCAAGATCGCCTGCGTCGGCTCGCATGTGCGATGCTGGTTGCCGTGAAGCCCTCGCAGATGCGTGCCGTCGTAGCCGGTGCGTCGTTCGCGGGGCGGTCCGGACGGCATCGATTCCGAGGGGGACGGGGAACGTGAGGGCAGAACCCACCGGGCAGGCGGCCCTGGAGGCGCGGCGTGTCGAAGGGCTGGTGGCGGCACAGGAGAAGGCCGTCGCCCTGTTCGCCGAGGTGGAGAAGCGCGGCCTGGTCGCCCCGGGCGTCGGCGAGCGCGAGGCGAGCGACCGCATCCGGGACCTGGCGAACGAGATGTTCGGCACGACCAAGCACTGGCACAAGCGGATCATCCGCTCGGGGCCGAACACGCTCGCGCCCTACAAGGAGAACCCGCCGGACCGCACCATCGGCCCGGACGACGTCGCCTTCGCCGACTTCGGTCCGATCTTCGAGGAGTTCGAGGCCGACTTCGGGCGGACGTACGTCTTCGGCGGGGACCCGCAGAAGCACCGGCTGCTGGGCGACCTGCCCCGGATCTTCGACGCGGGGCGGGCCTTCTTCGGCGCACACCCGGAGGTCACCGGACGCGAGCTGCACGCCGAGGTCGAGCGGCTCGCCGCGGAGGCCGGCTGGGAGCTGGGCATCTGGCACGCGGGCCACCTCGTCGGCGAGTTCCCGCACGAGACGAACGACGGCGCCAAGGCGGAGTCGTACATCGCCCCGGAGAACGACAACCCGCTGCGCCGGACCGACCGGCGCGGACAGGCGTGCCACTGGATCCTGGAACTCCACCTCGTCGACCGCGAGCGCGGGTTCGGCGGGTTCTACGAGCAGCTGCTCGACCTCGCCTGACGCCGGGCCGCGGCGCGCGCCGGCTCGGCCGGTGGGCCCTGCTGCTCACCAACAAGGTCCACTACGACCGCGACTTCCAGCCGCTCACCGACCTCCGC
>NZ_JBEYVJ010000331.1:0-7624 GCF_040643935.1 Kitasatospora sp. NPDC047058
GCCCGCCTCGGCCCGATGACCCCGGTCCCCCCGTGCCCCCCCGGGGTGTCCTTGCCCTCGACGCGGACGGGGAGGATCCCCCGCAGCGCCCTCGCCGCCCGGCTCGCCGCCGCCGGCCTGCACGCCTCCACCCCGGACGCGGCCGTGGTCTCGGTCCGCGCCCCCGGGCCGGAGGCCGCCGTCGCCTGGGCCGCCGACTGCCGCCGGGCCGGCCTCGCCGTCGGCTGCTTCCGCCCGCCCTCCGTCCCGGACGGCGTCTCCCGACTCCGGCTCACCGCCCGCGGCGACCTGACGGATGCTCAGATCGCCGATGCGGTGAGGATCATCGCCTCGCTCGCCCCGGCAGGCGCCACGGCCTGACCGCAACCGCCCGCCGAGCCGGGGCCCGCACCTCCGCCGGAACGGCCAGCAGGCCGGCCAGTGCCTCCCCGCTCACGGCCGTCCCACCACCAGCAGCGTCTCCGCGCCGACCGGCCGGAATCCGGCGGCCTGGAACGCGCGCACACTGGTCGCATTGCCCGGCGCCTGCTGCGCCCAGATCCACCCGCCCTCCGGCAGCAGATGCCGCGCGCTCGTCGCGAGTGCCCGCCCCAGGCCCCGGCCGCGCGCCTGCGGGTCCACCTCGACCGCGCACTCCCACCGCCCGGCCACCCCGCGTCCGAGCACCAGCACCCCGCCGTCCGTGGTGAACACCCGCACGTCCTCGCGGTAGCGCAGCGCCCGCACCACCCGCGGGTGCTCCCGGTCCCGCACCGGCTGCAGTGCCAGTGCCTGTTCGCCCGGCAGCCGGCCGGCCACCGTCAGCAGGTCGATGTTGCCCACCACCCGTCCGGTCCGTTCGCCGAACGCGGCCAGGAACGGCGGACAGAGCGGCGCGGTCAGCGGATCGCCCGGTACGGCCGCCAGCACCTCGCGCACCCAGGCCGGGTCCTCGTCGGTGAAGACCACCGCGTGCGCGGAGAAGGACAGCACCCCGGCCTCGCGCGGCGACGGCTGCGGCACCACCGTGACCGACCCGTCCGACGGCGGGAACACCCTGCCCGCCGCGTCCGCCAGGATCTCCCGCAGCCCGCGCTCGCCGACCCCGGATCCGCGCGCCCTGAACCCCTCCACTCCGAACCCTCCCCATACACATGATCGTTCGTCGTGCGCGACAGACTACGTGCTCACTTTTTCCGGGCCCGGCTCGGTTGCACCCTGGTGGGCTCGCCCGCCGCCTTCGGGTGGTCCGGCGGGTACGGGAGCTCGCCCAGACCCTCGTCCCGCAGCTGCCGCTCGTACAGCTCCAGCAGCCCGTCCAGCCGGTACGCCTTGTCGTCCATCTCCGCCTGGAGGTCGCCGAGTTCGGCGAACCGCGGCGGCAGCGTGCGCAGGTCGAAGTCCTCCGGCGCGGCGTCGTCCAGCTCCTCCCAGCGCAGCGGCGCGGAGGCGGTCGCCCGCGGCCGGGCGCGCAGCGAGTACGCCGAGGCGATGGTCCGGTCCCGGGCCATCTGGTTGTAGTCCACGAAGATCCGCTCGCCGCGCTCCTCCTTCCACCACGCGGTGGTCACCCGGCCCGGCAGCCGCTGCTCCAGCACCCGGCCGAGCGCGATCACCGCGTGCCGGCCGTCGGTGAACGTCCACTCCGGCTCCAGCGGCACGTACACGTGCACGCCGCGGCCGCCGGAGGTCTTCGGCCAGCCGCGCAGCCCGTACTCCTCCAGCAGCGCCCGCAGCTCGTGCGCGGCCCGCACCGCGTCGTGGAAGTCGGTCCCGGGCTGCGGGTCGAGGTCGATCCGCAGCTCGTCGATGTGGTCGGTGTCGCCGCGCCGCACCGGCCACGGGTGGAAGGTCAGGCAGCCGAGGTTGGCCGCCCAGAGCACCGCCGCCGGCTCGGTCGGGCAGATCTCGTCGGCCGACCGCCCGCTCGGGAAGTTGATCCGTGCCGTCGGCAGCCACTCCGGCAGGCCCTTCGGTGCCCGCTTCTGGTAGAAGAACTCGCCCTCCACCCCGTCCGGGAACCGCTGCAGCGTCGTCGGCCGGTCCCGCAGCCCGCGCAGCACCCCGTCCACGACCGCCAGGTAGTACTGCGCGACGTCCAGCTTCGTGAACCCGCGCTCCGGGTAGTACACCTTGTCCGGGTTCGACAGCCGGACGCTGCGCCCGGCGACATCCAGTTCCACGGCTGAGCCCATGCGTCCCACGCTAGATGCGCCCCGCCCGGCGCGCGCCCCGGAAGGGTTGGCGCGAGGATCGGAGCCATGGACCTGCCCGTGATGCCGCCGGTGGCGCCGATGCTCGCCAAGTCGGTGGCGAAGATCCCGCCCGGGATGCAGTACGAGGCCAAGTGGGACGGCTTCCGCACCGTGGTGTTCCGCGATGGGGACGAGGTCGAGCTCGGCAGCCGCACCGGCAAGCCGCTGACCAGGTACTTCCCTGAGGTGGTCGAGGCGCTGCGGCGCGAGCTGCCGCCGCGCTGCGTCCTGGACGGCGAGCTGGTGATCGCCCGCGACGGGCGGCTGCGCTTCGAGGAGCTGCTGGAGCGGATCCACCCGGCGGCCAGCCGGGTGAAGCTGCTGGCCGAGCGCACCCCCGCCTCCTTCGTCGCCTTCGACCTGCTGGCCCTCGGTGACACCTCGCTGCTGGACGAGCCGCTCTCGGTCCGCCGCCCCGCCCTGGAGACCGCCCTCGCCGACGCCGCCGACCCGGTCTTCACCGCACCCGCCTCCACCGACCGCGAGCTGGCGCAGAGCTGGTTCGCCGAGTACGAGGGTGCCGGGCTGGACGGCGTGGTGGCCAAGCCGCTGGACCACCCCTACCGGCCGGGCGAGCGGACCATGTTCAAGATCAAGCACGAGCGGACCGCCGACTGCGTGGTCGCCGGCTACCGCGAGCACAAGAGCGGTCCCGTGGTCGGCTCGCTGCTGCTGGGCATCAACGACACCGAAGGGCGGCTCCAGCACGTCGGCGTCTGCGCCGCCTTCTCGATGGCCCGCCGCCGCGAACTCTCCGAGGAGCTGGCCCCGTTGCGGATGGACGACGCCTCCGGCCACCCCTGGGGCGGCTGGGCCGACGAGGCTGCGCACGCCGACGCCCGGCTGCCCGGCGCGCAGAGCCGCTGGACCGGCGGCAAGGACCTCTCCTGGGTGGCGCTGCGCCCCGAGCGGGTGGTCGAGGTGGCGTACGACCACATGGAGGGGACGCGCTTCCGGCACACCGCGCAGTTCCGCCGCTGGCGCCCGGACCGGACGCCGGAGAGCTGCACCTACGCGCAGCTGGAGGAGCCGGTCTCCTACGACCTGTCGCGCGTCCTCGGAATCTGATCGACCGTCACATCATCTGCTTCGCCGAGGAGTCCGCTCCGAGTGCCGGGCCCGGCCCACCCCGCCGGACCGAACCGACGCACGCCCGGGCCGCCCGCCCGCCCGGACGGTCCACGCGGCCAGTAGGGTGCGGACGGGAACCGACGTCGGCGCGGGGGTGGGCTTGGTGCGGTGCGAGGCGGTGAGCAAGCGCTACGGCGCGGGCCGGTGGATCCTCCGCGAGGTGGACCTGGAGGTCACGCCCGGGGACGTCCTGGCCGTCGTGGGCGGGAACGGCTCCGGCAAGTCCACCCTGCTGAGGATCCTGGCCGGACTCTCCCGCCCCACCTCCGGCCGGGTCACCGGCCGCCCCCGCGAGATCGGCTACGTGCCCGACCGCTTCACCGCCCACGACCGCATCTCCGCGCTCTCCTACCTGACCCACATGGGCCGCATCCGCGGCCTGCCCACCGCCGGCGCCCGCGACCGGGCCGGCCGGCTCCTCGAACGGCTCGCCCTGGCCGGCGGCCGGGACGCCCCGCTGCGCACGCTCTCCAAGGGCAACGCCCAGAAGGTCGCGCTCGCCCAGGCCCTGCTGGTCCGGCCCGGGCTGCTCGTCCTCGACGAACCCTGGTCCGGCCTGGACGCCTCCGCCCACGGCGTGCTGGGGGAGCTGATCGAGGAGGTGGCGGCCGACGGCGGCGCCGTCGTCTTCACCGACCACCGGGAGGCGGTCGCCGAGGCCCGTGCCACCGGCGCCTACGCCATC
The DNA here is from genome assembly GCF_040643935.1 of Kitasatospora sp. NPDC047058. NCBI lineage: Bacteria > Bacillati > Actinomycetota > Actinomycetes > Kitasatosporales > Streptomycetaceae > Kitasatospora > Kitasatospora sp. NPDC047058. The sequence continues at coordinate 4,051 of NZ_JBEYVJ010000331.1, forward strand.
GGCGAGGGCCGGGTGACCAGGCGCGGCGGCCGGCCGGCGGCGGACGGGGCGGCGGTCGCCGAGATCGTCCTCACGGCCCCGGCCGACGGCGCGGTCCCGGCCGGACCCGACTGGGATGCGCTGGCCGGCGTCCTGGCCGCCTCCCGCCGTGGTGACGCCGTGGTGCTCCGGGTCGAGCGGCGGCACTCGGACGCCGTCCTGCTGGCCGCGCTCCGGCACCGCTGGTCCGTCGACGGCCTCACCCCGGCCGCCCCGACCGCCGCGACCGCCCCCGCCGCGCGCGCCGACCGCGACGTCCCGAGGAAGGTGACCCGGTGACCGCCCTGGTCCGCTACCTGTGCACCACCCTGCTGCTCTCTCAGCGCTACCTCGCGCCGCTGCTGCTCTTCACCGGCCTGGTCGCCGTGCTCACCAGCAGCGACACCGGCCCGCTGACCGCGGCCTACGGCGCGGCGGCCGGTGCCATGCTGCTCTGCTCGACCTGGCTCACCATCGCCCTGGTCGGCCTGGAGGACCAGGCCCACCGCGCCGTCGTGGTGGTCAACGCCGGCGGCTCGCGCCGCGTCCTGGTCGGCACCGTCTGCGCCGCCGTCCTCTGCTGTCTGGTGCTGACCGGGCTCGGCCTCGGCATCCCCTTCCTGGTCGGCACCCACCGGCTGACCGTCGCCGCCCTGCTGGTCGGCGTCGAGGCCCAGCTCACCTGCGCCCTCACCGGCATCGCCGTCGGCCTGCTCTGCTCCCGGCTGGTCTTCCGCCGGCAGGGGTACGCCCTGCTGCTCGCCCTGGTGCTGCTGTCGGTCCTGATGGTGGCCAAGGGCCTGCCCCCGGTGAACCCGCTGCTCTCCCGGCTCGCCACCACCTCCCGCGCGGCGGACCTGCTGACCCCCGCCGGCGGCTTGCTCGTGGTCGCCGCCGGGGTGCTCGCAGCGGGGGCGGCGCTCACCCGGGCGATCGCCGACCGGAGGAGCTGAGCCCCCACCGCGGTCGCGCCGGGCGTCCGCCGAACGGGTGGCCACCGGCATGCCGCACGGGCTGCCCGCCGCTGCTCGGGCACGATCGTTTAGCCGAGCTGTGGCGGCCCTTAAGAATTCCTCGATGGACCGCACCCCCTCTCACCAGGCAGATTGCTGCGTGCCCGGTGCGAGGGAGGCGTAGCCACCACCCGCCGGGCTCCGCCGGCCTGCCCACACCAGGCCGCCCCCTCGTGCGTCAGGAGCCACCCCAGTGAAGGCACTCGTCAAGCAGAAGGCCGAGCCCGGGCTCTGGCTGGTTGACGTCCCGAAGCCCGCCATCGGCGCCGGCGAGGTGCTGATCAAGGTCCTGCGCACCGGCATCTGCGGCACCGACCTGCACATCCGCAACTGGGACGGCTGGGCGCAGCAGACCATCAAGACCCCGCTCGTGCTCGGCCACGAGTTCGTCGGCGAGGTCGCCGAGCTCGGCGCGGGCGTCACCGACATCTCCGTCGGCGACCTGGTCAGCGGCGAGGGCCACCTGGTCTGCGGCAAGTGCCGCAACTGTCTGGCCGGCCGCCGCCACCTGTGCCGCAACACCGTCGGCCTGGGTGTGGGCCGCGACGGCGCCTTCGCCGAGTACGTCGCCCTGCCGGCCTCCAACGTCTGGGTGCACCGCGTCCCGGTCGACCTGGACGTCGCCGCGATCTTCGACCCGTTCGGCAACGCCGTGCACACCGCGCTGTCCTTCCCGCTGGTCGGCGAGGACGTGCTGATCACCGGCGCCGGCCCGATCGGCATCATGGCCGCCGCCGTCGCCAAGCACGCCGGTGCGCGCAACGTGATGATCACCGACGTCTCCCCGTACCGCCTCGACCTGGCCCGCGAGGTCGGCGTCACGCTCGCCCTGAACGTCGCCGAGCACACCATCGAGGAGGGCCAGCAGAAGCTGGGCCTGCGCGAGGGCTTCGACGTCGGCCTGGAGATGTCCGGCCGGCCCGAGGCGATGCAGTCGATGATCGCCAACATGACGCACGGCGGGAAGATCGCCATGCTCGGCCTGCCCGCCGAGCAGTTCCCGGTCGACTGGGCCTCGGTCGTCACCTCGATGATCACCATCAAGGGCATCTACGGCCGCGAGATGTTCGAGACCTGGTACGCGATGTCCGTCCTGCTGGAGGGCGGCCTCGACCTCAGCCCCGTGATCACCGGCCGGTACGCCGCCACCGACTTCGAGGCCGCCTTCGACGATGCGGCCAGCGGCCGCTGCGGCAAGATCATCCTCGACTGGACCGCCTGAGCCTTCCCGACCCGCTGATTAGGAGCCACCGTGTTCGACAACGTGCGCGCCGACCTCGCCGCCACCCTCGACGAGATCCGTGAGGCCGGCCTGTTCAAGCCGGAGCGGGTGATCGGCACCCCGCAGAGCGCCGCCGTGACCGTCACCGCCGGCGGCCGCCCCGGCGAGGTGCTCAACTTCTGCGCCAACAACTACCTCGGCCTCGCCGACCACCCCGAGGTGCTCACCGCGGCCAAGGACGCCCTCGACCGCTGGGGCTACGGCATGGCCTCGGTCCGCTTCATCTGCGGCACCCAGGACGTGCACAAGGAGCTCGAGGACCGCCTCTCCGCGTTCCTCGGGCAGGAGGACACCATCCTCTACTCCTCGTGCTTCGACGCCAACGGCGGCGTCTTCGAGACCCTGCTGGACGAGCGCGACGCGGTCATCTCCGACGCCCTCAACCACGCGAGCATCATCGACGGCATCCGCCTCTGCAAGGCCCGCCGCCACCGCTACGCCAACCGTGACCTGGCCGACCTCGAGCGGCAGCTCAAGGAGACCCAGGACGCCCGGCGCCGGCTGATCGTCACCGACGGCGTCTTCTCCATGGACGGCTACGTCGCCCCGCTGCGCGAGATCTGCGACCTCGCCGAGCGTTACGACGCCATGGTCATGGTCGACGACTCGCACGCCGTGGGCTTCGTCGGCCCGAACGGGCGCGGCACCCCCGAGCTGCACGGCGTGATGGACCGCGTCGACATCATCACCGGCACCCTCGGCAAGGCCCTCGGCGGCGCCTCCGGCGGCTACGTCGCGGCGCGCCGCGAGGTCGTCGCCCTGCTGCGCCAGCGCTCGCGGCCGTACCTGTTCTCGAACTCGCTCGCCCCGGTGATCGCGGCGGCCTCGCTGAAGGTGCTCGACCTGGTCGAGCGCTCGACCGAGCTGCGGGAGAAGCTGGCCGCCAACACGGCGCTGTTCCGGTCGAAGATGACCGAGGCCGGCTTCGAGATCCTGCCCGGTGACCACCCGATCGCCCCTGTGATGATCGGCGACGCGGCCAAGGCCGGCCGGCTCGCCGAACTGCTGCTGGAGCGCGGCGTGTACGTGATCGGGTTCTCCTTCCCGGTCGTCCCGCACGGCCAGGCCCGGATCCGGGTGCAGCTCTCCGCGGCGCACTCCACCGAGGACGTCGAGCGCGCCGTCGCCGCGTTCGTGGACGCCCGCGCCGCACTGGGGGAGTAGGGCCCGCCCCGGGCGTGCGCCCCCGGGTGACCCGGCTGCCGGCCGGGCGCCCCGCTGGACCGCTCGTGGCACGTCCGCTCGGAACCGGACGTGCCAC
>NZ_JBEYVJ010000332.1:0-7615 GCF_040643935.1 Kitasatospora sp. NPDC047058
CACTACTCTACGCTCTTCAGATCTACCCGGTCGCCCGCGGCCAGCGCCGCGTCGGCGAAGGCGCGGCCGAGACCCCGGCTGGCGCCGGTGATGAACCAGACGCGGTCGGTGCTTCCGACGGTGGTGCGCATACGGGTACTCCTTTGCAAGAGACGAGACGGTTCGTCTCGCTGATGTGCCCCCACTGTGCACCTTTTCCGATCACTCGTCAAGACGGAACGTCTCGTCTCGCCGATCTCTGCGGGAGCGGGCGGAACGCGGTGCCCGGGGACTTGTCAGTGATCGCCAGTAGGTTTCCTTCCGCAGCCCGCCGGTCCGGCGCGGCGGCCCCATGACGCAAAGGAGATCGGTGTGTTGTCAGTCCGGGAGGAGTCGAGCACGGCGCGCGTGATACCGCCCGCGCAGCCGAGGAAGCTCGCCAAGGTCCCGTTCGTCGAGCTGGCCGACGGGCGTCTGCAGGGCGTGGTGTCCAGCGGCTCGGACATCGAGCGGGTCTACGTCTCGTCGATCGCGGCCGGCGACTACGCGTTCGCCTGCAGCACCAACAACAACCGCCCCTGCGGCGGCGCGCGCGGCTCGTTCTGCAAGCACCTCGTGGCCCTGGCCGGCGAGGCGGTGCTGCAGTACGGCGCCGAGCGGGTCGCCCGCTACCTGCGGGTCGAGTCGGCCGACGGCGTCGCGACCACCCAGGGCATCGTCTCCGCCATGACGGCCAACCGGCCGGCGAAGGCCGACGCCACCGCGGCCGCGCCCGTCTTCAGCCGGTTCCTGCGCCACCTCGCCTACCTGGAGCTCGCCCCGACCACCGCACCGCTGCCGGAGCTGCACTGGTTCCCCACCACCCGGGCGGTGGTGTGATGCGCACCGACCTGCTGACCGAGCCCGTCGACGGGCTCGCCGAGGCCCTCGCGGCCGTGGACGCCTTCGACCGGGCGCTGGCCGGCGGCCTCCTCCGGCCGGCCCCCGCCCAGGCCGCCGGCCTCGACGGGCTCGCCGAAGCCGTCGCGGGCTCGCCGCTGGCCGCCCGGGTCGCCGAGGCCGCCGGACAGGCCGCCGCCGGAACGGCCGGCGAGGACCACCTGGTCGCCCTCGCCGCCGCCCGCACCGCCCTGCTCGGCTCCGTCCACGACGCCCTGGCCGCCCGCCTGGACGAGGCGATCGGTCGGCCCCGCGGCGAGGCGCCGGCACCGGCCCCGGCCCCGGGCGAGCCGCAGGCCGCCAACCTGCTGGCCGCCGCCCGCTCCTGGCTCACCGACCTGGCGCGCACCGGCTGGCAGGGCATCGACCACGAGCTCGTCTCGGGCGCGGCGCCGGTGGTCTCCGCACTGCTCGCCGACCCGGCCCTGCGCCGGCTCGCGACACTGCTCGACGGGTTCGCCGCCGAACTGGCCGCCTGCTGCCCCGGCGCCGCCCTGGAGCGGATCCCGCTGCGCCGCTGGGCCGACCTCTGGTCCCGTGCCCTGCTGCTGACCGTCCCCGGCGCCGCCGACGCCCCGGCGACGGGAACGCTCACCGGCCGGCTGCTGCCGCTCGGCGTCGACCTGCACGAGCACGCGACCGCCGCCCAGGCCCAGGTCCACGCCGTGTTCGAGCCCGCCGAGGGCGGTGCGCCCCGGCTGGTGCGGGCCGGCGTCGCGGTGCCCAAGCCGGACACCGTCGTCGGGGCCGGCGTCTGGCAGCTGCTCCGCCCGCACCTGTCGCTGCTGGCGGCGGCCGGCGAGGGCCTCACCATGGAGCTCACCGGCATGCCGGTCACCGCCGAGGGAGACCTGCTCTGGCACGACGAGCACGCCCGCCCGGGCGCGCCCGCCGACGCCTTCGCCACCGCCCGGGTCGCCCTGGCCGGTGCCACCACGCCGTCGACCGCACCGCTGGACCGGCACCCGGCGCGCATCGCGACACCCGTCTTCCTGGAGGGCTACACCGCCCACCAGGAGGACGACGCCCTCGCGTTCGAGCTGGCCGGGCACCGGCTCGCCGTCGACACCGACCGCGTCCCGGCCGCGAGCCCGCTCACCCCCGGGGCGGTCGCGGCGTCCACCGCCTGCCTCGGCCTGCTGCGCTGGGACGACGGGGAGTTCCGGCTCCAGCCGCTCGCCGTCGAGGCCACCGTGAAGCGGAAGACCGTCGCCCTGCACGCCGGGGCCTGGGCCGGCGGCACCGGCGACAAGGACGGCGCCAAGGCCGAGAAGGCCGCCACCGAGGCGGTCGCGATGCTCCGGGAGCGCGCGGGAAGGCTGCTGCGGAAGTGACGACCGACCAGACCGACCCCACCGACGAGACCGATCCCACCGACGAGGCCGATCCCACCGGGCAGGCCGGCCCCACCGGCCCGGACACCGAGCCCGCCCCCGCGCCGGACACCGAGGCGAACCGCCGCCAGGTCCTGTACTGGCGGCTGCTCGCCCGCCTCTTCGACCCCGAGGAGCAGCCGGCCCTGGAGTCGGCCAGCCTCGGTGTCGTCGAGGACCTCGGGCTGCCCGCGGCCCTGCTCGACCCGCAGGCCTCCGTCGACGCGATCGTGCAGCGCCACCCCGCGCTCGCCGCCGAGTTCGACGGCCTGATGCTGCCCGAGGAGCCCGCGGACGGCGAGGAGCGCGACCGGCAGGCCGAGGTGCGCCGCGCCGCCCTGGTCTCCAAGGTGCTGCTGAACGTGTTCGCCACCGGCTCCGGCGCGGTGACCGCCGGCCGGCTCGCCCAGTGGCAGTCCGACGCGGGCTGGCTGGAGCGCGCCCTCGGCTGCAAGCCGGGCGAGCTGCGCGCCGGCCGCACCGGCGGACGGGAGGCCGGCACCGGCACCGGCGGCCGCACCGGCACGCCCGACCTCTCCACGCTGATCCCGGCCATCGGCCCCGAACTCGGCTCCATCGAGGCCGGCCTGGTCAAGCGGATGCGCCTGCGCGAGGTGCTCGCCGATCCGAAGCTCGCCGCGAAGCTGACCCCGAGCATGTCGCTCATCGAACAGCTGCTCCGCGACAAGAACAACCTGTCCGGCGTCGCCCTGGCCAACGCCAAGGCGCTGATCCGCCGCTTCGTCGACGAGGTCGCCGAAGTGCTGCGCACCCAGGTGGAGAAGGCCACCGTCGGCACGCTGGACCGCTCGGTGCCGCCGAAGCGGGTGTTCCGCAACCTCGACCTCGACCGCACGATCTGGAAGAACCTCACCAACTGGAGCCCGGAGGAGGAGCGGCTCTACGTCGACCGCCTCTTCTACCGCCACACCGTCCGCAAAACCACGCCGCAACGGCTGATCGTGGTCGTGGACCAGTCGGGCTCGATGGTCGACTCGATGGTCAACTGCACCATCCTCGCCTCGATCTTCGCCGGGCTGCCCAAGGTGGACGTCCACCTGATCGCCTACGACACCCAGGCCGTCGACCTGACCCCGTGGGTGCACGACCCCTTCGAGACGCTGCTGCGCACCAACCTCGGCGGCGGCACCGACGGCCGCGTCGCCATGACGCTCGCCCAGCCGAAGATCGCCGAGCCGCGCAACACCGTCGTGGTGTGGATCTCCGACTTCTACGAGTGGCAGAGCGAGGAGCTGTTCGCGTCGATGGCGGCCGTCCACCGCTCCGGCGCCCGGTTCATCCCGGTCGGCTCGGTCACCAGCGCCGGCCGGGCCAGCGTCAACCCGTGGTTCCGCGAGCGCTTCAAGGACCAGGGCACCCCGGTCATCTCCGGCCACATCCGCAAGCTCGTCCACGAGCTCAAGAACTTCCTCACCTGACCACCACCCCCCGGAAAGGCCCCCCTCATGTCCGACCTGCTGCGCGCCCCCGCCGAACTCAAGTACGCCGAGGAGCTGGACTGGCTCGAGTCCGTCGACGACGGCCCCAAGCCCTTCAGCTGGCGCCTCTCGCCGAAGATGGTCCGCCTCTTCGTCCTCGGCTCGGAACGCGCCGACGGCCTCGACCGGGAGATCCAGCAGAAGTGGTTCGGCGACCGCAGCATCGTCGAGCGCGCCATCGTCACCCTCGCCTCCGACCGCGGCCTGCTGCTGATCGGCGACCCCGGCACCGGCAAGAGCTGGCTGGCCGAGCTGCTGGCCGCCGCGGTCTGCCGCAACTCCACCCTGGTGGTGCAGGGCACGGCCGGCACCACCGAGGACCACATCAAGTACTCGTGGAACGTGTCCACGGTGATCGCCAAGGGCCAGTCCCGGGAGTCGATGATCCCCTCGCCGATCATGACCGCCATGGAGACCGGCGCGATCGGCCGCTTCGAGGAGCTGACCCGCTCCACCAGCGACGTCCAGGACGCGCTGATCTCCATCCTGTCCGAGAAGTACATCTCGGTGCCGGAGCTGGACAGCGACAACATCGTCTTCGCCAAGCCCGGCTTCTCCGTCATCGCCACCGCCAACAGCCGCGACCGCGGCGTCAACGACCTGTCCTCCGCGCTCAAGCGCCGGTTCAACTTCGTCCGGATCCCGGTCGTCACCAACCGCAGGAGCGAGGCGGAGATCGTCCGCTTCCGCACCGAGGAGCTGCTGCGGCGTCACCACATCGAGCTGGACGTGCCGCCGACGCTGCTGGACGTGCTGCTGCAGAGCTTCGGCGACCTGCGCGCCTCGGCCGCCGCGGCGGGCAGCGACGACGAGAAGCTCGAGTCGTCGCTCTCCACCGCCGAGCAGATCGGCGTGCTCGAGGACGCCGTCCTGCACGGCAACTTCTTCGGCGAGCGCGAGCTGACCGCCCGCACCCTCGCCGCCTCCCTGGTCGGCTCGCTGGCCCGGCGAGAGCCGGAGGACCTCGCCATCCTCAACAAGTACCTGCACGGCGTGGTCGAGCCCCGCAGCAAGGACGAGGGCGGCGCCTGGCCGGAGTTCCTGGAGGGCGGCCGCGACGCGATCGCCACCCTGTCGTGAGCACCATGAACGAGGGCACCATGAACGAGGGCACCTTCGACCCGCTGCGCGCCCAGCTCCAGGAGGCCGCGGCCGCCTTCGCCGACGGCCCGGACGCGCTGCAGGGCATCCTGCTCGGCCTGGTCGACGACGTCGACCGCGCGGTGCGCGAGCCGCTGGAGATCTTCCCGGTCTGCCACCACTCCCCCGCCTCCGCCGTCGCCATGGCCCGGCGGCTGCGCGAGAAGCAGCCCAAGGTCGTCTACCTGGAGCTGTGCGAGGACATGGCGCCGCTCCTGTCCGAGCTGCGCAACTGCCGGCTCCCGGTGGCGGTGCAGGCCTTCGCCACCGAGGTCGACGGCTTCCCCGCCGACTGGTCGCCGCTGTCGGTGGTCGCGCCGGTCACCGAGGCCTCCGCCGAGTACCAGGCCATCGCCTACGCGCTGGACACGCCCGGCGTCGAACTCGTCCTGGTCGACCGCTCCTCGGACCACGTCTTCCAGTGGGAGCCGCGCAGCACCGGTGACCCCGCGCCCGCGGACCAGGACGCGCCGGCCGACGGGGAGGAGGCCGCGCTGCACGGCGACGCGGTCGGCGTGGAGATCGGCGACCTGCGGCCGCGCTTCGCCGAGCTGGAACGGCACCTGCTGCGCCACGGCAAGGTGCGGCACTGGTCGGAGTGGTGGCACCAGTACGTCGAGGTCCCGCTCGGCGACAGCGACCACGACACCTACCGGCAGGTCATGCTGCTGATCGGCAGCCTGTTCCGGCGGCTCGCCCCCGGCGACGGGCAGCGGGTGCGGGTGGACGAGGACCGCGAGCGCCACATGTGGACGCGGATGCGCGAGCACCTCGCCGCGACCGGCACCGACCCCGCGGACTGCCTCTACGTCTGCGGCGCGTTCCACGCGGCCAGCCGGGTCGCGGAGTTCGGCGTGCACGGCAGCGACGGCTACGCGATCACCCCGCGCACCGCCACCACCTGGCAGCACGGACTGATCCCGTCCAGCCACGCGGCGATCGAGGCGCAGTTCGGCCTGGCCGCCGGCTCGGTGTCGATCGCCGCCACGACCTGGGCGAAGAACCTCAAGCGCACCGGCGTCCAGCCGTTCCGGCTGGCCGGGCAGGCGGGCGCCGGGAAGCCGGCGAAGAAGGCCGCGACGAAGGCGATGGCGAAGGCCGCGACCACGGCGGTGGTGACGGCGCAGCCGACGACCGCGACCGCCGCCGGCGCGCCGTCGGACCGGCTGTCCGGCTTCCTGCAGCGGCCGCCGGTGATCGACCGCCTGGACGAGGCCGAACTGCTCGGCTGGTCGGTCGAGATCGTGCGCGCCGCCCGCCGCAACGGCTACCTCGCCTCCACCGCCGACGCCATCGCCGTGTTCGAGACGTCGATCCTTCTGGCCGGGATGCGCGACCGGGCCAAGCCGACGCCGTACGACTTCCAGGACGCGGCGGTCACCTGCATCGAGAAGGACACCGTCCCCGGCCGGCGGGACGTCGGCCGGCTGGTCGAGATCATGATGGGCGGCGACCGGATCGGCCGGGTCGGCTACGACGCCCTGCCGCCGCTGGCCCGCGACGTCCACGACCGGCTGGCCCCGCTCGCCCTGAAGCCGGAGCAGCGCGGCGTGCAGCGGGCCCTGCTGGACATCGCCTCCCGGCCCGAACTGGAGCCCTGCTCCGACGTGCTGTGGATGCTGCGGTACCTGCTGCCGCACGGCGCCGCCCGCCCGATCATGGGCGAGCGCCGGCTCGGCGAGCGCCCGATCCAGGAGTCCTGGGACCTCGCGCTCGGCACCCACCAGCGGGCGCTGATCGAGCTCGGCTACGAGGGCGTGAGCATCGAGCAGGTGCTGGAGCAGCGGCTCCGGCGGACGGCGAACAGCCCGCGGGCGACCGCCGCCGTCGTGCTGGAGACGGTCGAGGACGCCCACCTCCACCTGCGCAGTCACCGGCTCGCCCAGGAGCTGGGCACCCGCGCCCTGGACGTGCTGGCCACCGAGCGCAGCGTCGACGGCGCGCCCGAGGTGCTGCGCCGGGTGCGGCGCCTGCTGGCCCACTACCGCACCAGCGAGCCCGTCCTGCCCGGCTGGATCGAGGCCTTCGTCAAGACCGGGTACGCGCACTACTGCACGCTGCTGCCGGTGGCGTTCGCCGACGAGGAGGCGACGGCGCGGCAGGTGGCCGCGATGCTGGGCTTCCTGTTCAGCATGGAGGGGCTGGCGCTGTCGCTGGGCTGCGACCGGACGCAGCTGGAGCTGGCCCTCGCGCAGTCGCACCCGCAGGACCCGTCGAAGGTGGCGCTGCTGTGGGCGGCCCAGGTGCAGCTCGGCCGGCTGTCCCGCCCGGAGCTGCGGGCGCGCTTCGACGAGCTGCTCGCCAACCCGCTGGTGCTGCCCGCCTATCCGCGCTACCTCAGCGGACTGCTGCACGCGCTGGAGCCGGTGCCGGGGCTGACCGACTTCGTGGTGGAGGCGGTGTCCAACGCCTTCGGCCGGCTGCCGGACCAGGTGCTGCTGCCGTGGCTGCCGACCCTGATCACCACGCTGCGCTCGGACGGCGCGGAGCTCGCGCCGCTGCTGATCCGGGAGGCCGGGCGGGTCTTCCCCGGCCGGCTGGCGGCGCTGGACTCCTGGGTGCCGCCGTGGCGGGAGCAGCCGGCCCCGGCCGCCGTCCGGCCGGCCCGGGGCCAGGCCGGGCCGGGCGGCGTCGCCCTGCTCGCGGCGCACCCGGACACCTGTGACGCGCTGGCGGCGCTGCTCG
>NZ_JBEYVJ010000333.1:0-7598 GCF_040643935.1 Kitasatospora sp. NPDC047058
TGCGTCAGCCGGCCCCCGCGGCGGTGCCCCCGGGCCGTGGGCCGGTCCCTCAGTGTGACGCCGAGGGACCGGTCCAGCCGGCCGGCACGTGGCCCAGCCGCACGCGCTGCGGGTGGTCGCCGACCGGGACGGAGACGGTCCGCCGCCCGGTGGCGAAGTCGATCGCGGTCACCCGGTCCGCGCCGCTCTCGGAGATCACGCAGCTGCGGCCGTCGCCGCTGACCGTGGCCCAGTAGGGCTTCACGGCGGGGACCAGCTCCCCTTCCTGGAGCGTGGCCCTGTCGACCACCGTCGCGTAGTCGTCCATGGTGCCGGCGACGCACAGCTTGTCGCCGGCCGGGCTCATCGACAGGCCGTGGTGGCGCGAGTCGTTGACCCAGGTGGTGCGGTCCTCGCTGGTCGCCGGGTTCTTCGGCAGCGTCTTGATCCGGGTGATCCGGTCGGCCGCGACGTCGTACTCCACCACGCCGTTGAAGAAGGACACCTGGAAGTAGAGCACCGACTCGTCGGGGGTGAACGCGGCGGGGCGGATCGCGTCGGACAGGTCCGAGCGGCCGGCTGCGTCGAGCCGCTCCCGCATGTCGATCACCTTGACCGGCGCGAAGGTCGCGGCGTCCACCACGGTGATCCGGCGGTCCCCCTTCGTCCAGTCCAGCCACGGGGCGTCGAGGGCGGTGTTGACCTCGCCGATCGACATGTTCCAGATCCGCCGCCCGCCGTCGGTGAAGAGGTTCTCGTGCGGCTTGTCACCGGTCGCGAAGGAGCCGAGCTGCACCCCGGTCCGGACGTCGAGCACGTGGACCGTGTTGGAGGTGGAGGCGGACACCGCCACCCGGGTGCCGTCCGGGGAGAGCGCCATGTGGTCGGAGCGGTAACCCGACACGGGGAAGCGCCAGTTGATCCGTCCGGTGGCGACGTCGATGGAGACGACGTCGGCGAAGCTCGGGCGGGAGACGACCACCGCGGACCCGTCGGGGGTCGAGTACATGTCGTCGGTGAACTGGTCGTGTCCCTCGCCCGGGCCGAGCCGGATGCCCAGGAAGTAGGCGAGCTTGACCGGGTTGAGGTAGATCTCGGCGAGCCGCTGGTCCTTGTCCGGGATGACGTTGATCCGGCCGATCCGGGCGAAGTCGCCGCTGGAGCGGATGACGTCCGCGGTGCCGTCCCAGTTGTTGCCCACGAACATCACCTCCCGCAGCCCCTCCGCCCGGTCGGAAGCGGCCCCGGACGCGGCACCGGAGACTGCGCCGGAGACTGCGCCGGACGCCGCACCGGCCGGGGCGGCGGCGGCGAGGGACAGCACGACGGCGGCGGCGAGGGCGCCGAGGGCCCTGGCGCGGCGGCAGTTGCGGGTGGGACGGGATTCCGGCCGGGGCCTGGCGTGAGACATCGCCGCTCCTTCGCGCGTGCGCACGGGGACGTGGGAAGTGGGAAGTGGGGTGCACCGGAGGGTGGTTCAACCGGAGGGCTTCCTCCGGTGGCGTTACTCGACGGTAGAGACGGGCCTCCTTCCTGACAAGACGTCAGCAAGAGCTTTCCTCCCCCGCGCGGGTGAGCGGGACCCTTCCCACGGCGGAGGCACGGGTGGCGGTCCGGGTGCGACCTTGGGAGCAGCCGCTCCGCCGGGGCGGTCCGACTCGGATGAACTCCCCCATAGGTGAAGGATTATGACGATGCGTAAGCTTCTTGCCGGTGTGGCCGTCCTGACCGCCGTGTCGGTCGCCGCCGCGCCGGCCGCTGCCGCGGCGGCCGGACCGAAGGCAGGCCTCCGGGGGTGGGCCCGGATGGACCCGCAGGGCCCCGTCGCGGGGCAGGACCGGCTCACGCTGGCCCTGGACGCCCGCTCCCGGCACCGGGCGGGCAGCGAGCCGGGCTCGACCGAGGCCCGGGGGCACGCCACGATCCAGCACGCCTTCCCCAACGAGGACGGCACCTTCTCCACCAACCGGCTCGAGATCGAGATCGACTGCCTGGTCACCGAGAACGGACGCACCACCGCCGTCACCGGCGTCGTGCAGTCCCTCACCTTCCTCGTGCCGCCGGGCCACGAGCAGTACCCCCCGTCGACGGACTGGCACCCCGAGACGGCCTTCAGCTTCTCCACCGACGAGGACGGGCAGCAGCGGATCGGCTGGCACATCCCGCCCTTCAACAACCCGTCGGCGCCGCCGGCCGCCGCCAAGTGCGTGGCCCCGACCGCCGAGCCGACCGACTTCTACCTGGTCGAGGGCGGGTTCACCCCGCGGCGGTGAGCCGGTGCAGCACCGCGGCGCAGCACCCCATAGCGGCACCCCGTAGCGGCACCCCGGCGGCCCGGTACCGGCCGTCGGTGCGCCGCCGCGGGGTGTCAGCGCAGCGGCACCCGCTGGGGCGGCAGCAGCTCGCTCGGCTGGACGATGACGAAGCCGTCGCCGGTGAAGGACAGCTCCCATCCCTCGGTCGCCGTCCCGCGCCGGCGCCAGGCCTCGGTGTTGGCGCTCTGGGCCTGGAGCTGCACCTCCAGCGCCGAGGACCAGCCGACCACCGCGTCGGCGTCCGCGTAGACGTACTGACCGGCGCGGACCGGCATCACCAGCGGCCGGCCGGAGGTCATCAGCACCAGCGTGCCGCTGCCGGACAGCTCCAGGCTGGAGGTGCCGACGCCGGAGATCCGCTCGCCGCCCTCGATCCCGACCACCTGCCACTCGATGCCGGTGTCCAGGGCCAGCACGTAGCTGCTGGTGATCGTCAGCCGCTCGTTCCGCAGGTCCAGGATGTGCAGGTGCTGGGCCAGGTTGGCGAGGTAGACCGTGCCGGTGCCGGCGCAGCGCATCAGGTCGAGGGCGGGCGGCGGCTGGTGGCCGGGCGGGAACGGCGGCTGCCCGGGCCCGGCCGGCCACTGCTGGTGCGGGCCGGGCTGGTGCGGCTGGTGCTGCGGCCGGTTCTGCCGGTTGCGCCCGCGGCGCCCGGGCGGCGTCGAGGCCGTGAACTGGACCCGCCCGGTGTGCGCGACCATCGCGCCGCTGCGGGCCAGCACCTCGGCGCGGCCGTCCAGGACGACCCGGAGCAGCTGCGGGTTCTGCAGGGCGAAGCGGTCCTCGCCGGTCAGCGCGGTGTGGTCGAGAAGGGAACTCTGCATCGTGGTCGCTGCTCCTCAGCTGCGGGCCGGTCAGCCGCGGATCTTGAGACGGTCGGAGGTGTCCTCGCTGGGCTGGACGACGACGAAACCGCGGCCCGTGAAGCCCAGTTGCAGGGCCTCGCCGCTCCCCCGGCCGATCAGCGAGCCGACCTTGAGCGTGCGCCGGGTCTTGATCTCCAGCCCGGTCGTCCAGGCGACCAGCGCGTCCGGGTCGACGAAGGTCTCGGCCTCGGCGCAGTCCAGCACCACCGGGACCCCGCGCGAGGTGACCGAGACCCAGCCGCTGCCGCTGACCGTCACGTTGTACAGCCCCGTGCCGGCCAGCAGCGCCGGGCCCTTCACCTTCTCGACGGCGCAGCCCAGCGAGGCGTCCAGGGCCAGCAGGTGCGAGCCGTTGACGGAGAGCGACTCGTTGTCGAGCTGGAGGTTGAGCACGTCCGCGCCGAAGTCGGCGAGGTAGAGCGTGCCGTCCCCGAACCAGCGCAGCAGCGGGGTGCGTTCCCCCGACGCCCACTCGCCGAGCGTCCGCCGGAACGTCTGCGAGACCGGCTCGTACTGGAGGAAGCCGTCGTAGGCCACCATCGCGCCCGCCTTGGCGAACACGTCCTGCCCGCCGCTCACGGCGACCTTGCACATCGCGCCGCCGTGGTTGCTCATCCGGGCCGTGGCCGGCGAGGCCGTACAACCCTCCAGGTAGGTGCCCGAGAGCAGCCGCTGTTCCATCACCGACCTCCTTGACCGGGGTTCTGTTCGACCGAAGTTCTGTAGGACCGAAGCGGGGGGCGCACGTTCCGCCCGCTCAGACCTCGAACGGCTGGACCACGATGAAGTTGCCCGGCCCGCCCCTGAACTGCAGGCTGTACGACTCCGCGGCGTGCCCCGCGTACGCCGAGCGCCGGATCCGCACCGGGGCGGTGGTGATCACCTGCGCGCCCCGCGACCAGGCGACCAGCGCGTGGATGTCGGCGTACGTCTCCGGCGCCGGGGTGACCGGCAGCACCACGGGGATGCCGTTGGTCTTCACCACCACCGTGCCGTGGCCGCTGAACTGGAGCGTGTAGAAGCCGCCGTTCGGCAGGCCCTCGCCCTCGATCCGGCGCACCTCGTGCTCCAGGTGCGCGTCGAAGGCCAGCACCCGGTCGGAGCTGACGCAGATCGCGTCGCCCTCCAGCCGCACTCGGTGCAGGTGGCTGGCCTCGTCCGCGAGGAACACCTGCCCCTCGCCGGTGACCCGCATCAGCTTCAGCGTCTGCCCGGTGAGGTTGCCGGTCAGCCTGCGCAGCATGCCGGAGCTCTCGTGGGCGAAGTCGGCGCGGCCCTGGTAGGCCACCATGCTGCCGTGCAGGGCGAGGACGTCCTGGCCCTTGGTGAGGGTGTAGCGGACGAGGTGGTCGTTCTGCTGCACCCAGCCGGACTGCTCGGGGACCTCGGCGTACTTGACCAGGCTCACCGCGACCCCGGGGCCGGCCGGCGGCTGCTCCCAGGCGGGCGGCTGCGCCGGAACCTGGACGGTCGGGGCGGCGGCGATCGGCGCGGCGAGCGTCGGGGTGGCGAGCGTCGGGATGGCGAGCGTCGGGGTGGCGACGGCGGGCGCAGCGAGCGTCGGGGTGGCGACGGCGGGCGCAGCGAGCGTCGGTGTGGCGGCGGGCGCCGGCACGACGGGCACGGCGACGGTCGGCGCGGGAGCGGCCGGGGCCGGTGCCGGGGGTGCCGCGGGCTCGTCCTCGATCACCTCGCCGCCGAAGTTCTCCAGCAGCGCCTGCAGGCCGCCGTCGAAGCCCTGACCGACCGGTGTGAAGCGCCACTCGCCGTTGCGCCGGTAGACGTCCGCCAGCATCACCGCGCGTTCGGTGCTGAACTCGGCGCCGGTGAAGGAGTACCGGCCGACCTCGGCGCCGTCCGCGACCAGCCGGACGTACCCGGAGGCGAGCTGCGACATCCGGCCGTCGCCGTCGATGGTCGCGGTCAGGCTGAGCCGGTGGATGGCCGGCGGGACGTCCGGCAGCAGGATCCGGAAGGCCTCGCTGTCGCCGGACTGCGCGCCCAGCAGCCGGATCGCGCCCTCGGGGCTGGCCGGCTGGTTGAAGAAGACGAAGTAGCGGTCGTCGCTCAGCCGCTCCTCGGCGTCCAGGCCGAAGCAGCTGATGTCGAACAGCAGACCGGGCGCGTCCAGGTGCACCCCGAGGTAGAGCTCGGTACGCGGCGTCAGATCCGCGATGCGCACGCGTGAAGCTTTTGCGAGTTCCCTGGTCATGGCGCCGGGCCGGCCCTCCCCAACTGCTTTCTCGGATGCGTCACGGGCGTGGTCCCGCAGACCTTACCCCACCCCGTTCGGACGAACCAGGAACCCGGATGGTTGCCGTTGACCAGGGATTTCCGGCTGGATCCGGCTGTTTCCGGCTACCCGGCGAGGTGTTTGGCCTGGGCGGCGGTGATCTCCCGGACCGTCAGGATCATCAGGACGCCGCTGACGACCCCGAGCGGTGCGGTGACGGCGTCGGTGACGTCGGCCCCCGCGGCGCCGGCGAAGGTCATCCCGAGCCAGAGCGCGGTCCTGGCCAGGTGCGTCGACCACCAGCCCGCGAGCAGCCACGCCCGGCCGTCGAGGCCGCTCGCCCGCCGGACGTCGAGGACGATCCGGGCCGGTATCCACCACATGGCCAGCGGGATGAACCACGCGCCCGCCGCGAGGCCGGGGCCGTAGCGGAGAGTGCCCGGGGCCAGCACCTCGCCGTTGAGCCGGCAGCGGCGCAGCCAGCAGGCCACCAGGACCAGCGCGATCAGGGTGAGGGCCGTCACCAGGGGGGCGGCCCAGGCCGGCGGCCCGGTCCTGCCGCCGGTCGCCACCACGGCGGTCCACAGCGCCGACTCCGCGACGACCGCCACCTGCAGACCGGTCGCCAGCTCCCGCGGGTCGCGCAGGGCCGGCGCGGCCGGGGCGGAGGCGGGGGCGGCGGGGTCGAGTGTCTCCGACTGCACGGTGGCTCCTTCGCGGGCTGCCCGCGATGCCGATCACGCGGAGGCGAGGGGCAACCTAGCCGCGCCGGGCTCCGTTCGTCCACCTCCCTGACCTCCGGCGGCGGGTGAGCGGTCGGGCGGCTGTCTGCGTGTCAGCGGCCGGTCCGGGGCGGGCGGGGGAAGGCTGGGCGCATGACGCACGCGATCCTGCACGCCCTGAAGATCACCGGCTCGATGACCTGGGAGATCACCTGGGCCCTCATCCTCGGTTTCGCCCTCTCGGCCGTCGTGCAGGCCGTGGTGCGCAAGTCCACGGTCGTCTCGCTGCTCGGCGACGACCGCCCGCGCACGCTGGTCCGCGCCGCCGGGCTGGGCGCCGCGTCCTCGTCCTGCTCGTACGCCGCCGTCGCGCTGGCCCGCTCGCTGTTCCGCAAGGGTGCGGACTTCACCGCGGCCATGGCGTTCGAGATCGCCTCCACCAACCTGGTCGTCGAGCTCGGCATCATCCTGGCGCTGCTGATGGGGTGGCAGTTCACCGCGGCCGAGTTCGTCGGCGGGCCGGTGATGATCGCGGTGCTGGCCGTCCTGTTCCGGCTGTACCTGCGGGAGCGGCTGCTGCGCGAGGCCCGCGGGCAGGCCGAACGGGGGCGGGCGGGCTCCATGGAGGGCCACGCGGCGATGGACATGTCCGTCCGGCGCGAGGGTTCGTTCGCCGCCCGGCTGTTCTCCGGCGAGGGCTACACCTCGGTGGCGCACGTGTTCGTCATGGAGTGGGCGGCCATCCTGCGGGACCTCGTGCTCGGCCTGCTGATCGCCGGAGCCATCGCCGCCTGGGTGCCCGACAGCTTCTGGCACTCGTTCTTCTTCGAGGGGCACCCGGTGGCCGCCAAGGTGTGGGGCCCTCTGATCGGCCCGGTGGTGGCGGTGCTCTCCTTCGTCTGCTCGATCGGGAACGTGCCGCTCGCCGTGGTGCTGTGGACCGGGGGCATCAGCTTCGGAGGCGTCGTCTCCTTCATCTTCGCGGACCTGCTGATCCTGCCGATCCTCAACATCTACCGGAAGTACTACGGCCGCGGTATGGCGCTCTTCCTGCTCGCCACGTTCTACGCCGCCATGGTCGTGGCCGGCTACTTCGTCGAGCTCACCTTCGGCGCGCTCGGCCTGATCCCCGACCGGGACTCGGCCGAGGTGCCGATGGAGGGCGTCTCCTGGAACTACACCACCTTCCTCAACATCGTCTTCCTCGCCCTCGCCGCCGCCCTGCTGATCCGGTTCCTCCGCACCGGCGGACGCTCCATGCTGCGTCTGATGGGCGGCTCCCCCGACGCCCGCCTCGGCGACGCCGGGGCCCGCCGCTGATCCGGTGAGCCCGGCCTGATCACTGGCCCGGGGGGGCGGGAGCGACGCGCCGTTCACTCGAAGCCCAGCGGCCCGATGCCCATCCCTGACCGTGCCGCACCGCCCACGTTCCCGCAGGTCAGGCAGCGAGTGTTTTAGGGGCGTTGTTCCACATCAACGTTCC
>NZ_JBEYVJ010000334.1:0-7580 GCF_040643935.1 Kitasatospora sp. NPDC047058
CAACCGCTCGGGGGCGAAGCGGGGTCGGGCTCCCAGCGGAGCTCGCCGCTGCCCAGGGCGACGGTCGCCCGGGGCCGCATCGGGTCGTCGCCGCCGCGCCGGGAGAGCAGTACCACCTCGCAGACCTCGGCGGACCGGCCGCCGAGCCGGGCGGCGCACTCCGCGGCCAGGCCCCGCGGATCCCCGGTCCGCCCGAGGGAGAGGTGCGGGGTGAACTTCCCACCCCGGCCCACGCAGCGTGGGAAGCGCTCAAGCAGCGACCGGTACAGGGCGGTCCACCGCGCAGCGCCGCCCGCCGCCGGATCGAGCCACACCGTCGCGTACGCCCGGTGCCGGAAGCTCCGCACCCCCTGCAGCCGCGCGGTGAACGGCGCCACCTCCGCGGCCGCCGCGGCCACCAGCGGTGCGGCCCGCCGGAACTCGGACTCCGGCACGAAGCCGAACAGCACGTTCACGTGCGGCGGCCACCGCCGCACCTGCGGGTCGTGCTCCCAGCGGATCTCCTGGACCGGCGCCCACAGCTCCGCCGGCGGCAGCCAGGCAACCGCCGTCCACGCCGTCGGCGCGACGTCCAGCACCCCGCCGTCCCCGGGCTCCGCGTCCATACCGCCAGCCTGGCACAGGCCGTCGGCCCCCGCAGGCGCCCCGGCCGCCGCGCGTTGCAGCCGCCGTGCGCGCTACAGCCGGCTCGTCTCCAGCGCCAGGTCGAACGGTGCGGGCAGGTGCACCGGCGTGCCGAAGGGGTGCGGCCCGTCCTCGCGCGCATAGCCGAGCCGGGTCGGCTCGCTGAAGACGGTGCACTCGCGGTTCTGACGGCGGACGGTATCCCGCCGTCCGCCGCCGGGACGGTGCTCGCCGGGTCGGGTCAGCGCTTGACCGCCACGCCCGCGTAGGCGGGGGCGGCCTGCTGCCAGTTCTCCGGCAGGTCGGCCTGCGGGCGCCAGAGCGGGAGTTGGACCAGTCCGGGCTCGACGAACTCGAAGTCGCCGAACAGCTCCTGGACCTGGTCCTTGGACCGCAGGACCAGGGGGGAGCTGGCGCGGCTGTAGATCCGTGTCGTCTCCGCGACCGCCGCGGGGGTCATGAAGTCCTGGGTGCCGTGCGACATGATCAGCAGGCTTCCGGGCGCGAGGGCGCTCCGCAGGCGGGCCAGGATGTCGGCGGCGCCCTCCTCGTCGCGGACGAAGTGCAGCACCGCGACGAGCATCAGGGCCACCGGGCGGGAGAGGTCGAGCGCCTCCTTCAGCCCCGGGTCGCCGAGTATCGCGTCCGGGTCGCGCAGGTCCGCGTGGAGCACGGTGGTGTGGCCGACGGGGTGGTGGGCCAGCAGCGCACGGGAGTGGGTGAGGACGATGGGGTCGTTGTCCACGTAGACCACGCGGGCGTCCGGGGCCACCCGGTGGGCGACCTCACCGGTGCTGCCCACGGCGGGGATCCCGGTGCCGATGTCCAGGAACTGGCGGACCCCCTGCTGGACGGCGAACTCCACCGCCCGGCTGAGGAACTCGCGGTTGATCCTGGCCCCGAGCCGGGCGTCCGGCATCGCCGCGATGACCTTCTCGGCCGCCTCGCGGTCGGCCGGGAAGTTGTCCTTGCCGCCGAGGTAGTAGTCGTACATCCGGGCCGGGTGGGGGATGCCGGTGTTCAGCTCCACCGGCGGCTGCCACTCCCCCGCCTCCTGCTCCGGCCGGCCGACCGCTGCCTCGTCCCGCATGAGCTCTCCCCGTACTGTGCTGACGTCAAGTCATCTCATCCTAATCACAGGGAACTCACAGGTTTGACCGGTTCCGGAAGGTGCCGGTCCGCGACACTTGCCCGGGGGCCGCGTCAGCGACGGTTGCGCGGGTGGTCCCTGGCGGTGCGCTCGTTGCCCCGGCGGTAGTTTCCGGTCCATCTGGCCATCACCAACTGCGGGTCGCCTGCCTCGAGTTCGGCAAGGAACCGCTCGGCGCGACTGCCGCGCAGGGTGGCGGCGATCCGGCGGTGATGGGTCACCTCGACGGAGCCGTCGGGGCGCTGCTGGTAACTGAATCCGGTTGGTGCGGGCAAGACGTCCGGTCCTCTCGACGGTGGGGCGCTGCGACGGTGGTCGGTCCCGGCGAGCGCTGCAGCCGAGCGCTGCAGCGAGGACCGTGCCACCGCCCGGCTCTGCCACGCAAACGGATTACCGGTCGCTCTCCGCGCCCGCTCCGGCGGCCTCGGCCGTACCGCCCGCACCGCCCCCCGCACCGCCGGCCACGGCGGCGGCCGCCCGGAGGCGGTCGAGGACGGCGGCCTGGACCGGGTCGTCACCGGAGCCGGCCCGGACCGCGGCGAAGACGTGCCGCAGCGGCGAGGGGCCGGCCGGCCGGCGCAGCACCAGGCCGGGCCGGTGCAGGGGTTGGACCAGGCGCGGGACGAGCGCGATGCCGACGCCCGTCTCGACCAGCGCCGCGAGGGCGGTCCAGTCGTCGACGGCGTGCCGGATGTCGGGGGTGAAGCCGTTCGCCGCGCACACCGAGCGGGTGACGGCTCCGCAGCAGCTGCCGGCGTCGCCGACGATCCAGACGTCCCCGGCCAGGTCCGCCAGCGGGATCCGGTCCCGCCCCGCGCAGGGGTGGGTCGCGGGGAGCGCCAGGTCGAGGACGTCGGCGAGCAGGGCGGTGCGGGTGTAGCGCGGGTCCGTGCGGGGCGGGGCGGCGGCGAAGTCCACGGCCACGGCGATGTCGATATCCCCGGAGTCGAGGAGGGTGAAGACGTCCGGCGCACCGGCCTCCACGACCTGGACGCGGATCTCCGGGTGGTGCGCGGACAGTGCCCGCAGGGCGTGCGGCAGCAGGCCGGTGATGGCACTGGAGAACGCACCGATGGTGACCGCTCCCCGCCGGCCCTCCTCCCAGGCGGCGAGGTCGACCCGGGCCCGTTCCCACTGCGCGGCCATCAGGTCGGCGTGCTCCAGCAGGATCCTGGCCTGCCCGGTCAGCCGGACCCCGCGGCCCTGTCGCTCCAGCAGGGGGACGCCCACCTCCCGGGCCAGTGCCGCGAGTTGCTGCGAGACCGCGGAGGGGGTCAGGTGCAGGGCCTCCGCGGTCCGGGCGAGGCTGCCGCGGCGGGCCAGTTCCCGCAGCACGCCCAGCCGGCGCAGGTCGACACTGAAGGTACTGCTTACCGGTTCCATCCGCAGAGATTAACTGGACCTGCATGATCGGCCGCCACCACAATCGCTGACGGTTCCCGGGCCCGCCGGGCCACCCCCTCCCCTCCCCCGGAACAGCGAGCGACCATGACCTCCTCCCCCGCCGAATCCCCCGAATCCTCCGATTCCCCCGAGTCCGCCGAGTCCACCCGGCCCGCCGAGCAGGGCTTCCTGATCCTGCACGGCTGGCAGAACCACCGCCCCGCCGGCCACTGGCAGCACTGGCTCGCCGACCGGCTCACCGGCCTGGGGCACCAGGTCGACTACCCCCGGCTGCCCGACCCGGACCACCCCGATCCGGAGCTGTGGCTGCACGAGCTGCGCACCCGCCTCACCGCGCTGCGGGCGGGCCGGCGCACCGTCGTCTGCCACAGCCTGGCCTGCGCGCTGTGGCTGCGGGCGGTGGCCGGCGGCGCGGTGGCGGAGCCGGTCGACCGGGTCCTGCTCGTGGCGCCGCCGTCGCCGGGCTTCCTGCGGCGACAGCCGGACGTCGCCCTCTTCGTCCCCCCGGCGGTGAGCGCCGCACAGCTGTCGGCCGCGGCCGGCTCCACCCGGCTCGTCTGCGGGGACGACGACCCCTGCTGCCCCGAGGGAGCCGCAGAGGCGTACGGGCGCCGGCTCGGCCTTCCGGTCGACGTCATCACCGGCGCGGCGCACCTCACCCCGGACTCCGGGTACGGCCCGTGGCCCGCGCTCCTGGACTGGTGCCTCGGTCCCGGCGCCGACACTCCCGTCGCCGACGCGCCCGTCGGCCGCGGGAGCCCGCTGCCCGACGGAAGCCCGGCGAACCCGCCGTCCTGAGCCGCGCCGTCCGGCCCCACCGGTCCGGGCTCACGGGCCTACGGGCTCACGGCCCCACGAGCCCCAGACCCGCCGTTCCGCCCGGGTGTCAGCGCTGCGGGCCGGGCGGGGTGGTGGCCGGCGGGACGGTGCCGGTCTCGGTGGGGTTGCCCGGGTCGGGCTTGGGCGCCGGGTCGGGGATGAAGGCCATCGGCAGGGGCAGCTTGGGTGCGCCGCGCAGGGCCTGGTTCATGGCGTCCCGCCAGATCGGCCCGGGGCCGTCGGCGCCGAACACCTCGGTGTGGTGCTTCCCGTTGATGGTGATGTTGCGCATCTCGACGCCGCCGGCCGGGCCGCCGAGCCAGACCGCGGTGGCGAGTTGGGGCGTGTAGCCGCTGAACCAGGCGGCCTTCTTGTGGTCCGAGGTGCCGGTCTTGCCGGCGATCTGCCGGTCGCCCTCCAGGTTGAGCGCCGCGCCGGTCCCGTTCTCGGCGGTCACGCCGTTCAGGACGGTGTTCATCGTCTGCGCCGTCGTGTCGGAGAACGCCTGCGCGCAGTGGCCGGCCGGGACGGGTACGTCCTTGCCGTCCACCGTGGTGATCTTGTTGATGGCGACCGGGGCACAGTACTTGCCGCGGGCGGCGAAGGTCGCGTACACGTTGGCCATCGTCAGCGGGCTGAGCTCCTCCACGCCGAGGGCCATCGCGGGGACCTCCTCCAGGGGCTTGCCGCTGGCCTTGGCGTCGATGCCGAGCTTGTTGGCCATCTGCTTGACGGAGCAGAGGCCGATCTCCTGCTCCATCTGCACGAAGTAGGTGTTGACCGAGAGCGCCATCGCCTTCTTGAGCTGGTAGGGCCCCTTCTCGTTCTCGGATTCGTTGGGCACCACCGTCTTGGGCCGGCCGTCGTTCTTCCAGGTCCCCGCACAGGTCTTCATCGTCGGGTATTCGAGCCGGTTCGGCGACGAGTACTCCTGGGTCGGCGGCAGGCCCGCTTCCAGCGCCGCGGCCGCGACGACCGGCTTGAACGTGGAGCCGGGCTGGAAGCCGTTGCCGCCGCCCATCGCCCGGTCGACGTTGAGGTTGACCATGGTCTCGTTCTTGTCCGTGTCCACGCCGTACGGGCGGGTCTGGGCCATCGCGAGGATCTTGCCGGTGCCCGGCTCGATCATGCTCGCGGCGGCCGACACCGGGTCGGTGACCCGGACGTTGGTGGTGACGGCGTTCTGTGCGGCGGCCTGCTTGTCCGGGTCGAGGGTGGTGTAGATGTTCAGGCCGCCCTTGTCCCAGAACTCCTTCCGCTCGGCGGCGGTCTTGCCGAAGACCGGGTCCTGCTTGATCACGTGGCGGACGTAGTCGCAGAAGAAACCCATGCCCGCGTTGGCGGTGATGCAGCCGTTCTGCGGCGCCTTGTACCGCAGGCCCAGCGGGGCGGCCTTCGCCTCCTTGGCCTGGTCCGCGGTGATGTGCTTGGCCTCGAGCATCTTGTCGATCACGACGTCGCGGCGGTTCTGCGCGGCCTGCGGGTGCAGCTTCGGGTCGTAGGCCGTCGGGTTCTGCACCAACCCGGCCAGGGTGGCGGCCTCGGCGATGGTCAGGTCCTTGTTGCTCTTGCTGAAGTACCGCTGGGAGGCGGCCTCCACGCCGTAGGCACCGTTGCCGTAGTACGTGATGTTCAGGTAGTTGGTGAGGATCTGGTCCTTGGTCAGTTCCTCCTCCAGCTTGATCGCGACCTTCAGCTCCTGGATCTTGCGGCCCAGGGTCTTGCGCTGGGCCTCGCGGACGGCGGCCTGGTCGTCGCCGGCCTTCTCCACGTTGACGTTCTTCACGTACTGCTGGGTCAGCGTCGACGCGCCCTGCGAGTTGGTGCCGCTCTCCGCGTTCTTGCCGAGCGCCCGGAGCACGCCCTTGAGGTCGACGGCGCCGTGCTCGTAGAAGCGGGCGTCCTCGATGTCGACCTGGGCCTGCCGCATGTACGGCGACATCTGCTCGGGCGTCAGGACGGTGCGGTCGCGCTCGTAGACCTTGGCCATCAGCTGGCCCTTGGCGTCGAAGATCTGGGTCGCCTGGGTCAGCGGCGGGGCCTTGAAGTCGCCGGGGATGTCCTCGAAGCCTTCCGCGGTGTCCTTGGCGGTCAGTCCGAGCGCCCCGGCGGCGGGCAGCGCGAGACCGGCCAGCAGTGCGCCGGAGACCACGCTGACACCCAGGAAGGTCGCACCGTGACGGGCCAGCCGGAGCGGCGAGGTGCGGACCGGAGGGAGGTCGGCGCCATCACCGGAATTCCATATCGGAGGAAGATTTGAGGCCATGTCAGGATGCTAGCCGCCGAATCCCGCGCATCGAACACATTCGCGCCCGAGTTTGTCGCGACCGTGTAACAGGTATCGAATGCCCGGCCCCACTGGTTCGAGCGTGTACGTACTCAATGATCGGAATGAATTCCCGATTTCCCGCAGTCGGAAATCCGGCGGCACTGAACCGGGCTCGAACCCCCTCACACGCCGAGCAGTGTCCGCCACCCGTCGGCACGCATGCGCCGCCACCCACTCCCCACCTGCGCGGCCGCGATCTCGCGTTCGGCACCCCCCGTCCCGCAACCCTGACATCAGTTAGATGCCTCAGGCGGGGCAGAACGTTTCACGCCCACCGCACCCGACTGACATGGGGGCCACCGGGACGCGAGGGTGAGCGGGGGTCCGAGCTCCCGTTTGCCCACGTAGCAGGGGAGAGAAAATGATCCTGCCCATGCGCCGTTCCCTCGGTGTCGCAGCCGGTATAGCGGCCGCGCTGCTCGCCACGGCCGCGACACGCTCTGCTTCGCGAACGCCGGAGAGGTCCCCGTCGCCATCTACGGCGTGAACTGGGTCGAGTCGGGGAGCAACGCGGTGACCTTCCAGTTCCAGCGGAATCTCAATGACCCGCGCCTGGAAACCGTGACGCTCAACAAGTGGGCCCGGTGGAGCCCCGGCCAGTCCAGCATCCACAAGATCATCTGGATCAAGATCTACTGAGCCTGGAGCCGGAGCCCACTGGGCCGGCCCACCGACGGACGGCCCACCGACCGGCGGCTCACCGACGGACGGAGCCTGCGGGCCGGGCGGCGGACCGCTACCGCCGCCCGGTCACGCCCCGGCGGCGGCCGTCCCTCCTCCGGCGGCGCGGAACCGGGCGGCCAGGCGGGCGAGTTCCTCGTCCGCCTGGCCGAAGGCGAACCGGGCATCCGGGGTGGTCATCCGGCCGGAGTGGCCCGCGGTGAACTCCCGGACGGCGTCCAGCAGGACGGCGGTCGCCGCCAGCAGCGGCGGCTCCTCGGCGTGCAGCACCCGGCGGTGGCCCCGGCTCGGGGCGACGACGGTCTCCCGGATCAGCTTCTCGACCTCGCGGACCGCCTCGGTCAGCGTCTTCGGATCGGTGTCCATACGGCCCCGTTTCGTTGATCGACCTGTGGTGTCCGGGGGAATGTTCCCGGCCCCCGCCCCGGTTCATGCACGCAGAACCGATCCGCTTGACGGGCCCGGCCGGAACCCTTCCCCGCCGGTGATCCACTCGCCGCGGCGCATGACGGCCACCAGGTCGTACGTCCCGGAGTCGACCACGACCAGGTCGGCGTACTTGCCGGCCTCCAG
>NZ_JBEYVJ010000335.1:0-7479 GCF_040643935.1 Kitasatospora sp. NPDC047058
CATCCTGGTGCTCACCGGCCTCACCGCCGCCGCCGACGTGGAGCGTTTCCCCTACCGGCCGGGCCGGGTGGTCAACTCCGTCGCGGACCTGGTCGTCGTGGCCGGACGGCCCGTCGTCGGCGGGCCGGAGGAAGTAGTCCGAGCGGCGCCGCCAGCGGGCCCAGGCCGCCGCCACCAGACCGGTGCCGATCATCAGTACGGGCACGAGCAGTTCGAACCAGCCGTTGTCGGCGGCGAGTTCGAAGTGGTCGGCGGAGTCGTAGAAGGTCCAGGCGAGGTAGCCGCCGACGAGCAGCAGCGCGGCGGCGCCGAGCAGCGGGCCGACCACCGCGCGCAGGCCCTCCAGCGGCGCGGTGCGCAGCAGGTGCCGGAAGCGCACGGCCGCGGCGACGGCGGTGAGTGCGTAGTAGAGCGCCACCACGATGCCGATCGCGTTGACGGCGGCGGAGATCAGGTCGCCGACGGTGGGGATGGCGATCGAGAGTACGGCGAGCACACAGGCGATGCCGGTGATCAGCAGGGTGCCGACGGCCGGGGTGCCGTGTCGGGGGTGCAGCCGGGTCCACACCGGGGCGAGCACGCCGTCGCGTCCCATCGCGTACAGGCCGCGGGCGGTGGGGATGACCGAGGCCTGCAGTGAGGCGACGGCGGAGAAGGTCAGCGCGATCAACGGCAGTGCGGCGAGCGGCTGGTCGGCCAGCCTGGTGCCGAAGTAGGCGAGCCCCTGGGCGCCGTTGTCGGCCAGCTCGTCCAGCGGCAGGACCCGCTGGAAGGCGGTGCCGGCGAGGAGGAAGAGCAGCATCATGACGACCAGGGCGAGCAGGCCGCCGCGCGAGGCGTCCCTGGGATCGCGCACCTCCTCGCCGACGCTGAACACCGACTCGAAGCCCCAGTAGCAGAACACCGCGAGCACCATGCCCTGGGCGAGTGCGCCGAGCGAGGGGATGTCGAAGGGGTTGAACCACTGCAGCGAGAACGGCTGGTCCCCGGCGAACAGGCCGTAGCCGCAGAACGCGAGCAGCACGCCGTACTCGAAGACCAGCAGGTACTTCTGCAGGCGGGCGGCGAGTTCGAGGCCCCGGACGGCGACCAGCGCGGCGGCGATCAGCACGGCCAGGCCGATCAGCGTGCACTGGAGCGTGGAGTCCGGGTCGAGGCGCAGGCCGGCGACGGAGTGGATGGTGGCCTGGCCGAGCAGCTGGACGATCGCCGAGCCGGTCACCGTCGTGGTGTACGCCATGAAGACGACGGTGCCGACCGTGTTGACCCAGCCGGTGAGGAAGCCGAGCCAGGGATTGAGCGTGCGGCCCACCCAGCGGTAGCTGCTGCCGGAGTCGGGGTCGACCCGGTTGAGCCGGCCGTAGCCGCCGGCGATGGCGAGCACGGGCAGGAAGGCGAGCAGCATGATCGCCGGGAGGTGGAGGCCGACGATCCCGGCCGTCAGCCCGAGGCCGATGCCGATGCTGCTCGTGGCGGCCGTGCTGGAGGCGGCGATCGCCGCCCCGTCGAGCAGGCCGAGGGACTTGCGCATGGAGACGGGGGAGGCCGTGGAGCGGGCTCTCGGACCGGTACCCGTGTCCTGGACGGTTTCTGCCAAGGGAACACCGCCTTGCGTGAGGGGGTGGGGGCGGGGGCGGCCGAACGACGGCCGGTGGGTGGCCATGAAACCCCCGCACCCGTTTCACGTCAATGCTGTTGTCATAAGGGCCCGCACGGCCGCTGGTTCGTGACCGTGGAGGGATCAGGCGGTGAACGTGAGCAGTTCGCCGGGCTGGCAGTCCAGTTCGCGGCAGATCGCGGTGAGGGTGCTGAAGCGGATCGCCTTGGCGCGGTCGTTCTTCAGGACGGAGAGGTTCGCGACCGTCACGCCGACGCGTGCTGCGAGTTCGGCCAGGGTCATGCCGCGCTCGTCGAGCAGGCGGCCGAGGTGGCACTCGATCTGGTGCGGTTCCTCCGGTGGCATCAGACCAGCCCTTCGGTGTCGGCGCGCAGGCGGGTGCCGGCGCGGAACGCCGCGGCCGCGGCGCCGGCGAGGAGTGCCAGGAAGACGGGCTGGACCGCGAAGCCGTGGGCGGGCGCGATCGCATCGGCCATCGGGAGTCCGCGGGCCAGGAGGTTGGTGGTCGTCATTTCCAGCAGCGGGACGAGCGTTCCCGTCAGCAGGAGGACGAGGGCGACGAGGGTGATGTGGCGCGTGTTCTGCGGCACGAAGAAGTCGCCGTCGCGGAACGTGCGGGCCATCCGGAGGAGGATGAACAGTATCGCCACGACCAGCAGGCCGTTCGCCAGCTCGGGCAGGACCAGGAGCAGTCGCTGGCCGAGGCCGGGGTCGGTGAAGGCGAGCTCGGCGTGACCGGAGCCGCGGAGCGTCACGGCCCCGGTGGTGACGTCGCCCGGCAGCCGCGCTGCACTGTCGAGGAGCACCTCGCGGGTGTTCGCCGGCCCGAACGGGGTGACGATCCCCAGGCCCGGCAGGAGGATGCGGACGAGTCCGACCGTCAGGAGGGCCAGCCCCAGGGCCAGCTCCAGGATGTGGTCCGTGACCCGCGTCGACCAGGACGTGTTGTTCATGTTCCCCCGCCTTCCAGCGTCAGTGGCATATCGCTTTTCGATCGTATCGAAAAACGATATGCCAGGCCACTCGGGCCAACGCCAGGGGTCAGCCGACCGCCCCCAGGATCGGCGCCCAGGCGGCACCGGTGAGTGCGGCCACCACCTGCTGCTCGGAGAGCGGGGGAGCGGACCGGGTCGGCTTCGGCGTGTCGGCGCCGGTGCCGCCTCCGGTGCTGTTCCACTGCACCAGCTGAAGCTGCGCGCCGGTCGACTTGAGGGTCACCGTCACCGTCCAGCGGCGGGCGGTGTCTGCGCCGGCCGGCTGCCGGGCGGCGTTCCGCTCCGACATCACCACGGCCCCGCCGGGAACCGCGGCACTGCTCGGCAACTCGCTCAACGTGCAGGTGTCACCCGCGGCACGGGCGGGCGTGCGCTCGCAGCTCAGACCGTCGCCGTCCCCGAGCGGCAGGCGGAGCCGCAGGGCCGAGACGCCGACCAGGGCGGCGCCCTGCCCGTCGTCGACCAGCAGTTCACCGTTGGCGACGAACCCGCCGGACGGATCCGAGGGGTTGTTGTCCTGCCCGGTCTCCTGGCTGAACCGGCCCCCGGGGAACGTCATCTCCAGCGCCTGGATCATCTGCGCGCCGGTGACCGCGGACCGGGGCGCGGCCGGTGCGGCCGGCTCGATGGCGGATCCTGCGAAGCGGTTCCCGGCGAGCGCGCCGGGGATCAGCAGGCCGGCCGCCGCGAGCACGGCGCAGGCGCCGACCCCGGCGACGACGCCGGCACTGCGCCGGCGCCTCCGGCGCCGGCCGCGCTCGACGGCCGTGCCCAGGATCGTGCTGAGATCGGGTTCGAGGGAGTCGGTCGTGCGGTCCAGGGCATGTGCGAGGTCTGCTTCGAACGGCATGCTGGCGTCACCTTCTCTGGTGCTGATGGGGGCTTTTGCGGCGGTCCTGGCGTGCGGGTGCCGGTGCTCAGTGCGGAACCAGGTCGGACAGGCTGTCGCCGAGCAGCGCACGCACCCTGGCGAGCGCGCGGGTGCCCTGGGAGCGGACCGCGCTGCTACTCAGCCGGAGCATCTGCGCGGTCTCCTCGATGCTGCGGTCCTCCCAGTAGCGCAGCAGCAGCACCGCCCGGTCGCGGGGCGGCAGTTGGCCGAGGGCGTCCAGCAGGGTGAGCCGCAGCGCGGTGTCCGGGCCGGACGCCCCGGTGTCGGGCATGCTCCCGACGGGGCGCTCGCCGGTGCTCCGCCGACGCCGCAGACTGAGGAAGGTGCGGACCAGGACCGTCTGGGCGTAGGCCGCCGGGTTGTCCGCCCCGGCCACCCGGTTCCAGTGCACGTACACCCGGCTGAGGGTCTCCTGGACCAGGTCCTCGGCCAGATGCCTGTCGCCCACCGAGAGCACGTACGCCGAGCGGTACAGCGCCTTCGCCCTCGCGGCCACGAACTCCACGTACTCGTCCTCCTGTGCTGATTTCACTCGGTCCCCGCCTGTTCGCGTGTCATGTGATCCCCGTGCATATCCCTCATGACTACGCGAGACGCCGGGATGTCGTGCGGGTGGGAAATTTTCTTCACCGCCGCCGCATTCGTCGCTAGCCTGCCCGTGTGGCGGAGACCTGGGACGAAGAGCAGCTGATCGCGGACGGCTTCGAGCGTGTGTACGCCGAGTCGGAGTGGTACGACGGACCGCGTGAGGGCCTCGCCGACATCGACGGACAGCCCCACTACTTCCACGGCTACGACTACGACCGCGCCGACGAGGCCGACGAGTACAGCGTCTGGCCCGCGAGCGGCGCGGCAGCCGAGCTGGAGCGCGAGCAGTGGGCGATCTTCGTCAGGTGGAACGAGCGCTACGAGGCAGGGTTGGCGGAACCGGAGAGCCACCCGGCCGAGGGCGGGATCGACGCCCGCTACGACGAACTGGAACAGTTGCTGGCGCCGCACCGACAGGTGCCGGCCGACGCGCGCCGCCTCGTGGGCGAGCTCCGGTTCGACTCCGGCGCCCGGTACCGGGCCGACGGGCTCGACTACTGGTTCCAATGGCGTCCGAGCAGGTGAGGTTCTGTCACCGACCCGCGGTGTCACGGCCACGACGGTGACGGCCGGGCGCTGGTGCTCAGCAGAGCCGGCCGGGTGAGGCCGGGACGCAGACGGCCGCCAACGCCGCGGCCACCAGGTAGGCGAAGGCCCCGGCCGCCATGCTGGTGCGCAGGCCCGTGCTGTAGTCGGTCGCGGTGGCCAGCAACGTGCCGCCCAGGGCGACCGCCGCGGCGCTGCCGACCTGGCGGGTGGTGTTGAACAGGGCGGAGGCCGTTCCCGCGTAACCGCCCGGGACGGCGGTCATCACGGTGGTGGTGGAACCGGTCAGGGCGAACGAGGTGCCGAACCCGGCCGCCATCATCGGGAGGACCAGCAGCGGGTAGCCGGGGTCGGGCCCGGCGGCGGCCCAGCCGGCCAGGCCGAGCGCCGCGAGGAGCATGCCGCCGATCACGAGGGGACGGTCGCCCGTCCTCCGGGCCAGCCGCCCGGACAGCGCCGCGGCGAACATGGTCATCGCCACCGCGGGGAACAGGGCCGCGCCGGTGGCCAGGGCGCTGTAGCCGCGCTGGTGCTGGAAGTACAGGCTGGCGGTGAACACCATGCCGTAGAAGCCGAAGTTGAACAGCAGCCCGATGGTGGCGCCGCCGCTCAGCGCGCGGGAGTGCAGCAGGCGCAGGGGGAGTACGGGTGTGAGGGCGAGGCGTTCGCGCAGCGCGAAGGCCGCCACGGCCGCCACCGCCAGGCCCGCGCCGGCGAGGACGGCCGGATCCGTCCAGCCACGCCGCCCGGCCTCGTTGAGCGTGGCGGTCAGCAGGGCGACCGCGGCCACCACGGCGCACTGCGCGGGCCAGTCCAGGGCCCGCTCCCGGTGCCGGTCGGAGGCCGCCACGCAGCGCAGCGTGAGCACCAGACAGACCGCGCCCACGGGCAGGTTGACGAGGAACACCCAGCGCCAGCCCGCGGTCGAGACCAGGAGCCCGCCGAGCAGCGGACCGGCGGAGGCCGCGATCCCGGCCATGGAACCCCACAGGCCGAACGCCCGCGAACGGGCGTCCGGCTCGGGGTAGGCCTGCTGGAGCAGAGCCAGGGAGCCGGGCACGATCAGCGCCGCGCCGACCCCCTCCACCAGGCGTGAAGCCACCAGGAACCCGGTGCTCTGCGCGGCCGCGCACGCGGCCGACGCCGCGGTGAACACGGCCACGCCCCAGCAGAAGACCCGCCGGTTGCCCAAGCGGTCACCCAGGGCGCCGCCGGTCAGCAGCAGGCCGGCGAACGCCAGGGTGTACCCGTCGGTGATCCACTGGATGCCGGTCAGCGAGGCACCCAGGTCACGGCCCACCGCCGGCACGGCGACGTTGATGATCGTGACGTCCAGGATCACCATGAAGTACCCGGCGCACACGGCCAGCAGCGGTGCCCGGGAACGCCACCCGGCCCCCGGCGTTCCCGACGTCGTGCCGGGCCGGGTGCGCCCGGTGTCCGCCATGTTCCGACCCCTCACGCTCTGCGTCCGCCGCGGATCAGGCCTTCGGCCGGTGGCCGGACCGTGCCCTCCGGTACTCCGTCGGACCGGGGGTGGCCGCCGTCAGGCCGGCCGGGGCCCGGTCGTCGGTGGCGACGGCGGGGTCGGGCCCGGCGGCGCCGTCGGGAAGCCGCGCGGGAGACGGGGTGACCTGCACCCAGGCGCTGGTGCAGACGAGGTTGGTCGGATTGGTGCCGGTCTTGTTGCAGACCGTCTCGTAGACGCCGCCGCCGGTCGTCAGCGCCGTGACGACCAGGTTGTTGCTCTGCACCGCGACACCCACGCCGCAGACGGAGCTTCCCGGGTAGCCGGTGTTGCCGGAGAGGTTGATCCAGAAGACGGCCGACGGCGGCTGGGTGCTGACGGTCTGGCGGCCGACGATGACCTCACCGTTGCGTACGACGCCCAGGTACTGGGAGATGCCGTCGACGGTGGTGTCCAGGGCGATGCACGCGACGGCGGGTCCGGTGGCACCGGTGGCACCGACGGCACCGGTGGGGCCCGTGGCACCTGTGGCGCCGGTAGGGCCGGACGGGCCCGTTGGGCCGACGGTCCCCGCGGCGCCCGTGGCTCCTGCCGCGCCGGTCGCGCCGGTCGCGCCTGTGGGTCCTGTGGGGCCGGTGAGGCCGATGGTTCCTGTGGCCCCTGTTGGTCCTGTTGCTCCGATGCTGCCGGCGGCTCCGGCGGCTCCGGTCGCGCCGGTCGCGCCTGTGGGTCCTGTGGGGCCGGTGAGACCGGTGGCTCCGGCAGCCCCCGTCGGGCCCATCGGGCCGGTGTTCCCGGAGGCGCCGGTTGCTCCTGCCGCGCCCGTCGGACCTGTGAGGCCGGTTGTCCCGTCGGCCCCTGTCGGTCCTGTCGGGCCGATGTCGCCCGTGGCCCCTGTGGGTCCGATGCCGCCGGTGGCTCCCGTCGGGCCGGTCGGGCCCATCGCGCCCACGGAACCCGCGTCTCCGGTGGGTCCGGTCGGACCCGTCGGCCCGATGGCACCGATGTCCCCCGTCGGACCAGCCGGGCCGGAAGCACCTGTGGCCCCGGTGGCACCAGTCTCACCGGTCGGCCCGGTGGAACCCGTCAGTCCGATCAGGCCCGTGGTCCCCGCGATACCCGCGATCCCGGCCGGTCCCGTCGGGCCGGCGGCACCGGTGTCCCCCTTGGGCCCGGTGTCACCGGTGGGACCCACCACGCCAGGCGTCCCCGTCGCGCCGGTCGCACCTGTCGCGCCCGTGGGCCCTGTCGCGCCCGCTGCGCCCGTTGCTCCCGTCGCGCCCGCAGTGCCGGTTGCGCCTGCCGCCCCCGTCGGTCCCGCCGCTCCCGCCGCGCCGGTTGCACCCGTGGCTCCCGTCGCGCCCGCAGCTCC
>NZ_JBEYVJ010000336.1:0-7478 GCF_040643935.1 Kitasatospora sp. NPDC047058
CCTTCAGGTCCGAGGGATACCGGCGTCGTTCCGTCACAGTTGATCAATATCGCGGACACGGACCCGGCCGCCACGAGATCCTGGAACCGAGTCCGTGCCGCACTATTCAAAGCCGGACAGTTGGGGGGAATCCCCTATCGAACGCCCTCTCAGTCAGCACCTGGAACAGCAGTTCGGCTCCACGGCGGTCGAGTTCCATGTAGCCGAGCTCATCGATGCAGAGCAGGTCGACGCGGCCGTAGCGTGCGATGGTCTTGGCCAGCTGCTTCTCGTCCGCGGCCTCGACCAGCTCGTTGACGAGCTTGGTGGCCAGCACGTACTTGACCCGGAAGCCGGCCATCGCGGCCTCGGTGCCGAGCGCGATCAGCAGGTGGGACTTGCCTGTGCCGGAGTCGCCGATCAGGCAGAGCGGCAGCCCCTTCTTGATCCACTCGCAGGCCGCGAGGGTGTGGACCGTCGCCGGGTCGATGTTCGGGTTCGCGTCGAAGTCGAACTTCCGCAGCGACTTGTCCCGCGGGAAGCCGGCGGCCTTGATCCGCCGTTCCGACCGTCGCCGGGCCCGGTCGTCGCACTCGGCCATCAGCAGCTCGGAGAGGAAGCCGAGGTAGGACATCTGCTCGCGGGCGGCGCTCTCGGCGAGTTCCGGGAACTGGGTTCGGATGGTGGGCAGCCTCAGCATCCGGCAGGCCTGGTCGATGGCGGCGGTGGCGGCCTGCTCGGTGATTCCTCGCTGGCGGGGGAAGGTCACGGCGTTCTCCTTCAGGGGGTCGGACGGTCCGGTCGGCGGTGTCGCAGTAGCTGGTCGTAGTGGGCCACCGAGGGCAGCGGCCTCGTGTCGGGCGGAAGCTGGGCCAGGCGCCGCTCGGTCAGCGAGGTCACCACTGCCCGGTCCGTGGCAGGCGGCCCCAGTCCTGGAGGAGCCCCGATGTCGGCCTCGGCGGCCTTGCGGGCCTCCAGCGCGACCGCGTCCGCAGTCAGCGCGCCAGCCCGGAGGGCTGCGGCGAGGCCAGCGACCAGGTGCTCGTGGGGCAGGTGGCGGCCCAGCAGCAAGACCTCGATCAGCGCGCGGGTCCCGTCGCGCTCGCCGTGTGCCTTGCGGGCTGCCGCCCACCAGGCGTCGTGGACCGGGGTGAAGCGGCCCGCAGAGCGGGCCTGGTCGAGCGCGGTCGCCCCGGGTAGGGCCCCGGGCTTTCGGACCAGGGCCTCCAGATAGTGGTCCAGGTCGAGCCGGGTGCCGCCCTTGGCGATCAGCCGCTCATGCCGGGCGACCTCCTCCCGGCCGTCGTAGACGACCAGCTCGGAGGCATGCAGCATGACCCGGACAGTGCGGCCGATCAGCCGGACCGGCACCGAGTAGCGGTTGTTGCGGACGCCGATCTGGCCGTAGCGGTCGACCCGTGGGGTGAACAGCCGGCCCGTCTCGAACGGCTCGTCGGGCAGCGGTGCCAGCAGCGGTTGCTCGGCGGCGAGGTATTCGCCGATGGTGCGGGGCCGGGAGCGGATCCGGCGGGCCTCATCCTCCTCGTCCCACCGGTCGATCATCGCGTTGAGCTCGGCCAGCGTCGCGACGTCGGGGACGGGGACGAGGTGGTTGCGGCGGAACCAGCCGATCTGTCCCTCGACGCCGCCCTTCTCGTGGGCGCCGCCAATGCCGGGCTGGCAGTAGAGGACATCGAGGCCGTAGTGCGAGCGGAACGCGGTCCACCGCTCGGCCTCCACACGCTGGCGGGAGAAGCCCAACACCCGGGCAACGGCAGCCCTAAGGTTGTCGTAGCGGACTCTCCCGGTCGGCACTCCGCCCAGCGTGTTGAGAGCGTGGACGTGGCCCTCGAAGAACGCCTCCTGCCCGCACGAGGCGAAGATCCGGTGCACCGCCTTGCAGGAGTAGGACAGGCGGAACGCGAACAGGTAGCAGGTCACCAACTCGCCGGCCAGACGCACCGTCACGTCGCCGAAGTCGACCTCCGCCTCCGCGCCGGGCTTGTGGGTCTGCGGGATGAACGCGTCCACCACCCCGCGGCCCGCCTGCAGCCGGATCTCCCCGCGGCGCTCGGCCACGTAGCCGCGGACCATCTGGTAAGAGACCTCATCGGCACCGTGCTCGTCCACCAGCCGGTCGAAGATCCGCTTCACCGTGTGCCGCTGTTTCCGCGGCGCATCGAGGTCCGCCCGCAGCATCTGGTCGATCAACGGCTTGAACGGATCGAGCCGCGTCGCCCTGGGCGCCAACTTCTTGCGGGGCTCAGGCCACGCCGACTCCAGAGCCTTCTTCACCGTCAGGAAGCCGACCCCGTACTTCCGCATCAGAGCACGGTTGGACAGGCCAGTACGCGAGTCACGGCGGATCGCCGCGTACAGATCGACCTTGGACTTCGGCAGCACCCGGGCCCCTTCGTCGCGCAGTGCACAACCATGGTCCCGAAGCAAGCACCCAGGCGTTCTCAAAACTCGGCGACATCACTCTCCCGTGGCACGGGGTGCTCTCGTCGATCAGCGACAGGTGCTCTCACAACTCGCGTATAAAGCCAGGGTGTCAGTGGGGACGGGAATACTGCCGTGGACCCGAAGGCAGGGGAGTGGCATGGGCTTTGTCGACAGGGCGCCGGCGCCGGTGTCGGACGAGTGGGCGGGCTGGCTCGCCTACGCGGACGAGCTGATCGCGGCCGGTGATCCACGGGGAGAGGCGATCCGGCTGGAGCACCGACATCGCGATCGAAGGGGCCGACGACCACGAGCTGGACCGGGTACTCGCCGGTCTCGGCCTGGCGCAGGAAGGTGACGCCGATGGCGTGGAGTGAGGAAGCGTACTGCCGCTGCCTGGAGCTGGAGCGGCGCGGCTACGCCTGGGTGATGGAGCGGCACGGGGGCATGTCCCCGGAGCAGGCCGAACAAGCCGCCCTGGAGTGCTATCCCTACGAGCCTGCCGACGACCCGTACCGTGGGCTGGTCTTCCACGAGGAGTCGTGGCACTGGGCGATGCTGGCGATCCACGGGTACCACTACGTATCGGAGCACCCGGAACTGGTGGACCCGCCCCCCGAGTACCGGGCTCTGCGTTGATGCGGGCCGGGCTCCGCGCGGTCGCGGCTGGCCTCTACCGGTGCGGGCAGGTCGCGGTTGCGGCCTGGGTAGCCGGGGGGCGCGGAGCGGCTCAGGTGAGGACGACGGGGCGGCCGGTGAGGTGGACGCCGGCCTGGCGGAGTTCGTGGAGGGCCGCAGTGGTGGTGTCGGTGGCGACGCCCGCGGTGTAGTCGAGCAGGACGCGGACGGTGAAACCGGCTCGTGCACCGTCCAGTGCGGTGGCCTTGACGCAGTGGTCGGTGGCGATGCCGACGACGTCGACATGGGTGACGTTTCGGGCACGCAGCCACTCGGCGAGCGGGGTGCCGGTCGCGGTGAAGCCTTCGAAGCCGCTCTTGGAGGCGGAGTGCGCGCCCTTGTAGAAGACCTCGTCGACGGTCCCCGACCGGGCGGCCGGCGCGAAGTGAGGGTGGAACTCGCTGCCGTCGCTCCCGACGACGCAGTGCACGGGGAAGGAGCTGCTGAAGTCCGGGCGGTCGGAGAAGTGGCCGCCGGGGTCGACGTGGTGGTCGCGGGTGGCGACGATGTGCTTGTACATGGTGCCGGCGGTGCGCTGGGCGAGGTCGGCGATGGCGCGGGCCCGGTCGGCTCCGCCCTTGACCGGGACGCTGCCGCCCTCGCAGAAGTCCTTCTGCACGTCGACGACGATCAGTGTGCGGTGCATGGCGCAACCTTTCCGGCGGATACTCGTGTCCCTGATCCGTGCCCCGCCGGAGTGAGGACGCTCCCGCTCCGGGCGCATGGTTCACCCGACCGCCGATCAGTTCAGCGACTGCCGCGCCCCGGAGCGGCGTCGAGCAAGAGGGTCCGGCAGGGCGCTTGACGGTCTCCTCCGCGGGCACGGCCGGACTGGAGGCGGCCGGGCACGTCCCGGGTCTGCCCCGTTCCGATACGGGTTCCACCGCCCGGGGCGCCGGGCGTTGCGGCACGCAGCACGCGATCGCGGTTGCGTAACGAGAGCACCCACCCACCGGGAAGATCACCGGCCTCGGCTGCGGCTACCTCGGAACCACCCACGCCGCCGCCATGCCAGAGCTCGGCCACCAGGTACTCGGCATGGAGCCAACCCCGACAAGGCCAAGGACCTCGGCACCGGCCGGGTGCCGTTCCACGAGCCGGCCTCGACGAACTCCTCACCAAGCACACTCGCGCCGGCACCCTCAGCTCCACCGCTTCCTACGCCGAAGCCGCCGACCACGCCGGCCGCCTCTTCATCGGCATCGGCACGCCCCAGCACCCGAGGCCGGCGCCTACGATTTCAGCCACCTCACCACGGCAGTCCGCCGGCTCGCCCCGCCTGCGCGACGGCGCCTTGGTTGTCGGCGAGTGCACCGTTCCGGTCGGCACCACCGCTCAACTGCGCCAGGTGCTCGACGAGCGCGCCCGCCCAGGCGCCGCATTCGTCGGGCCGAGGAGGCGCCCCGGGGCATCTACTCGGTTTCCCGTACGCGACGTGCCCGCGCGTGATGGAATGGCAAAGTCGCGTGCTCATGACAGTTCGCTGCGCATAGGAGACCCTGTTGAAGCGGATGATTTCGTTCCGGCGCCTTCGAAGTGCGGTCGCGCTCCTGGCCTCACTGCTGGCGGTCGTGGTGGCCACTGCCTCGCCCGCTCAGGCCTATCCCCGCGATTGGGGCTACCTCTACAACCAGGCGAGCGCGTGGTGTGCGGATCTGCCCGACACCGGCCCGGTGTACAACACCTACGTGTACGAGCACGAGTGTGTCAGGGACTGGCTGAAGGACAACCAGCTCTGGGGCTTCCAGGCGGTGCCGGACGTGCTGCCCCGCAACCGCGACGGGTCCGTCTCGCAAGCGTTCGTCATCAGGAACGGGAAGAGTCAGCAGTGCATGGACCTCCCCGGCACCGGGTGGGTGGCCAAGGGAACCCAGGTCTGGATGCACGACTGCGTGCCGAACACGGGCGACAACCAGCTGTGGTACTGGGACAGGAGCCCGAGCGACCACTACTACGAGCTGCGGCACCTCGCCACCGGCTGGTGCCTCGATGTGGACGGGTGGGGTGGCCAGCAGAACGGTCAGCCGCTCACCCTGTACACCTGCTCCAAAGACGAGACGTGGCCTCCCGGCGCCTCCGAGGACGACGACCATCTCTGGAGCGTCCTGGGTCCGCAGTAGCGTGCGGTGCTCGGCGGCATGTGGCTCGGCACGACGGACCAGCGGATCTACCGGCAGCTCGGCATTCCGCTGGAGGACGACACCGCCACCGATCCCTGACCGCGTGAGACCAGGAGTACGAAGGGGCCGGACTCCCGCAGCACCGGGGAGCCCGGCCCCACCGCATGCCCTCAGCGGCGCATGCCCTCCAGCATCGCGGTCCTGCGCGGCACGGTCGCCCCGGCCTGGCACTCCAGCGACGGTCCCATCAGCCTGTGGCCTGCGCGGGGCAACGGCTCGGGCATCGCCGACCCCACCATCCTGCGGATCCTCCCCCTGCCGCCGATCCGACCGGCCGCCCGGATCTCGCGTTCAGGGGCGGTGCCTCCCACCAGGGCGGGAGGCACCGGGCGGCCGGACCGTGGGATCACAGCTCCTTGGCGTAGCCCTTGTCGTCGTCGGAGTCGTAGACGAGCTTGCCGCCGCTGTCGTAGCCCTTGATGTGCGGGGCGCGGGTCACCGGGGCATCGAGGGTGCCGGTGGCGGCGAACCAGCCGTGGTCGAGGGCGGCGTCCACGGCCGGCCCGCGCCCGTAGGAGACCGTCACCCGGGCGACGGAGGGGCCGAAGGTGCCGATGCTGCCCCAGCGGTACGGCAGCTTCCAGGGGTGGCCGTCGAGCATGGCCTGCCGGTAGAGCTTGCCGGCGTTGACGTCCGGGTCGACCAGTCCTGCCGGGCCGCCCGCCCGAGGGCCGGCGCCGCCACTCTGGACGCCGGAGGTCTTGCCGTCGGTCTGGTGGCAGACGATCCGGTCCGGGTGCTGGCCCTGGCTGATGCCGACGACGACGATGCCGTCGCCGGGGGCGTTGTCGTCCCCGGTCTGCTTCATGGCCATGAGGATGCGGTAGTCGGAGAGGGCGCCGAGGTCGTGGGTGGGCCGGGGCGGACGCGTGGTCTGCGTCTGCGCGCCCGGCGTAGTGGTCGGTGCCGGGGGCTGCGTCTGCCGGTCGAATTCCAGGCACTGCCCGAGTGCGGTGGCGGCCTGCGCGAAGGTGATGCCGTCGGCCAGTTGGGCGGGCGACGACGGGGGCTGTGGCTCGGCCGCGGGTGTCGCGCCGGTCGTCGCCGCGGCTGCGGAGGGCGAGGCGGAAACGGAGGCGGGGGCGGGCGCGGGGGCACCGCCCGCGGCCGAGGCCGCCACTGTTCCCGGGCCGTCGTTGCCGTGCCTGCCGACGGCGAGGGCCGTGCCCGACACCGCGATCAGGCCGACCAGCGCGGCCGAGAAAGCGACAGTGCGGCGCCGGCGGGCCGCGAGGCCCTGCCTGCGGATTGCCTCGTACGGCGCCTCGCCCGGGGTCCGGTTCAGGACGGTGGCGGCGAGCTGATCACGGAGCGCCGCCTCGAAGTCCGGTTCGGTCATGGTGTCCCTCCCATAGCAGTGGTGATGAGGTCGTCGGTCCCGGCGGAGATCCGGCCGGGTACGGAGCGGTCGTCCGGGGCTGCCGGGCCGGCCGGCACGGCCACCAGCCCTGAACGCGCCCGCAATTTGGCCAGCCCCTTGGAGGCCTGACTCTTGACCGTGCCGAGCGAGCAGCCCAGCGCTTGGGCGGTCTCGGCCTCGGTGCGGTCGTCCCAGTAGCGCAGGACCACGACGGCGCGCTGACGGGTCGGCAGCGCGGCCAGTGCCGCCAGCAGACTGCGCCGCTGGTCGATCTGGTCGACCGCGTCGTCGGCTGCGGTGACGTCCGGCAGCACCTCGGTGAGCCGTTCGGCCACCCGCCGCTTGCGGAAGCGGTCGCTGTTGCAGGTCACCAGCATCCGCCGGACATAGGCGTCCGGGCTGTCGGCCTTGCTGACCCGCCGCCAGGAGCGGTAGGCCTTGGCGAGCGCGGTCTGCGTCAGGTCCTCGGCGTGGTGCCAGTCGCCGGTGAGCAGGTAGGCGGTTCGTACCAGGTGTGTCCACCGGGTACGGGTGAAGGCCTGGAAGTCGGCCTCTTCTTCTGCGTGCATCAGCACCCCCTCAGCCCTCCAGACCACGCCTTCTGCGCCCCGGGTT
This sequence comes from Kitasatospora sp. NPDC047058, assembly GCF_040643935.1. Classification (NCBI taxonomy): domain Bacteria; kingdom Bacillati; phylum Actinomycetota; class Actinomycetes; order Kitasatosporales; family Streptomycetaceae; genus Kitasatospora; species Kitasatospora sp. NPDC047058. Next base: position 7,255 of record NZ_JBEYVJ010000336.1, read on the forward strand.
GCCCAAGCCGCCGAATTCCGGTGACACGGGGCGGATGTGGCCGGGCGGACCACGACGGGAGCCCGCGACCGGGGCCGGACGGCGGAGCGCCCCGGCACCAGGGGCTCGGTCCCCGCCTGGCGGGTCGGGGCAGTTGAGGGCGCGGCCGGCCGGGTTGCGCAGGCGGCCGGCGGAGGGGGACGACGCCCGCAACTGGGGCCTGGTGGTCTACGACGAGGTGCACC
>NZ_JBEYVJ010000337.1:0-7469 GCF_040643935.1 Kitasatospora sp. NPDC047058
CTGCAGGGGGGACCCTGTGGGAGAGTAGGACGCCGCCGAACAATCATTCACAGAGAACCCCCGCCCGGGAAACCGGACGGGGGTTCTCTGCATTTACCGGGGCATTCCGGCGGATTACAGCGGGAGCTTGAAGCCGAGGTGCGAGCCGACGAAGCCGAGGCGCTCGTAGAAGCGGTGGGCGTCGGTGCGGGTCGCGTCGGAGGTGAGCTGGACGAGGTCGGCGCCGAGTTCGCGGGAACGCTCGACCGCCCAGCGGATCAGCTCGGTACCGAGGCCGGTGCCCCGCTCGTCGGCGTGGATCCGCACCGCCTCGATGATCGTCCGCGTGGAGCCCTTCCGGGAGAGGCCCGGGACGACGGTCAGCTGGAGCGTGCCGATCGTCCGGCCGGCGCGTTCGGCGACCACCAGGTGCTGGTGCGGGTCGGCGTCGATGCGGGCGAAGGCGTCGCGGTAGGGGGTGAGGTCGTCGGGGCTCTCGCGGGTGGCGCCCAGGGCGTCGTCGGCGAGCATGGCCACTATCGCCGGCAGGTCGTCGGCGGTGGCCCGGCGGATCGTCAGGTCGGTCATGATCACAGCCTAGGCGGGCCCCTGCGTGCCCTGTTCACCCACCATCGGGCCACCCGCCCCCATCACCGCCGCCAGAACCCCTCAGCGCCTCTCCAGGGCCTCTCCGGGCCCGGAGTACGGGTGACCTGCCGTCACCCGCCCACCACCGCGCTGGTGATGACGGCGAAGACGGCGCCGTGCGGGTCGACGAGCCGGGCGAGCCGCCCGACGCCGTGCACGTCGGTGGCGGGGAGCCGGACGGTCGCGCCGAGCTGTCCGGCGAGTGCGACGGCGGCGTCCACGTTGACGACCTCGAAGTAGGGGAGCCAGTGCGAGGCGGTCCCGGCGGCGGTCTGTGCGGGTCCGAGCTGCATCATGCCGCCGAGCGCGTCCTCCGTCCCGCCGCCGGCCGGGGTGAGGACGGTGTACATGACCTCGCCGAGCGGGACGTCCTGCTCCTGCCAGGAGAACACCGCGCGGTAGAACGCCTTGGCCGCCTCGGCGTCGACGCTGTGGCACTCGGCCCAGCAGAAGGTGCCCGGCTCGGTGACGGCGTCCAGCCCGGGGGTGTCGTGGGGCTGCCAGACGGCGAACCCGGCGCCGAGGGGGTCGGTGTAGCCGGCCATCCGGCCGCTGGTGAACACGGTGACCGGGGCGAAGCGGACCTTGCCGCCGGCGGCCCCGACCAGTTCGGTGGTGCGGTCGGCGTCGGGGGTGCAGAAGTAGACCGTCCAGCCGGGGCGCGCGTTCTCGTCGGTGAACGGTCCGAGGGCGGCGACGGTGCGGCCGTTCTGCTGGAAGAGGCCGTAATCGCCCGCCTCCGGGCCGGCCGGGGCGAACGTCCAGCCGAACACCGTGCCGTAGAAGGCGACCGAGGCGTCGGGGTCCGGGCTGGTGAGGTCGAGCCAGTTCGGCGAGCCGGGGACGAAGGCGGTGGTGAGCATGGCGGCACGGCTCCTTCGGCGGCGCCCGTCGCGCCCGGGAACGCGACGGGGGCCCGGGCAAGGGGTGGAAGTCCCGCGTCCAGCCTGGCACCGGGGCGCCCGCCGCCGCGCGCGCTGCCGCACCGGCGGCGACGGAGCGTGACCGCACGGGACTGTCCGACGCAGGCGGTACGGTGCGAGGCGGAAGCGCACCCGCACGGATGGAGGGGGCCCGGTGGCCAGGCAGACGCAGCAGTCGCCGGCGGGGCAGGCGGCGGGCCCGCCGCGCCAGCTCGCCGAGGTGCAGGGGGTGCTGGAGCGGATCACCTACGCCAACGAGGAGACCGGCTACACGGTCGCCCGGGTGGACACCGGGCGCGGCGGCAACGACCTGCTGACCGTGGTGGGCGCGCTGCTGGGGGCGCAGCCGGGGGAGTCGCTGCGGCTGCACGGGCGGTGGGGGTCGCACCCGCAGTACGGCCGGCAGTTCGTGGTGGAGAACTACACGACGGTGCTGCCGGCGACGGTCCAGGGCATCCAGCGCTACCTGGGCTCGGGGCTGATCAAGGGGATCGGGCCGCGGTTCGCCGAGCGGATCGTGGAGCGGTTCGGAGTGGACACCCTGGAGGTGATCGAGAACGAGCCGGGCCGGCTGATCGAGGTGCCGGGGCTGGGGCCGAAGCGGACGAAGAAGATCGCGGCGGCCTGGGAGGAGCAGAAGTCCATCAAGGAGGTGATGGTCTTCCTGCAGGGCGTCGGGGTGTCGACGTCCCTCGCGGTGCGGATCTACAAGCAGTACGGGGACGGCTCGATCGGGGTGGTGAAGAACGAGCCGTACCGGCTGGCGTCGGACGTCTGGGGCATCGGTTTCCTGACGGCGGACCGGATCGCGCAGGCGGTGGGGATCCCGCACGACAGCCCGGAGCGGGTGAAGGCGGGGCTGCAGTACGCGCTGTCGCAGAGCAGTGACCAGGGGCACTGCTACCTGCCGGAGGAGCGGCTGATCGCGGACGGAGTGAAGCTGCTGCAGGTGGACGTCGGGCTGGTGATCGACTGCCTGGCGGAGCTGGTGGCCGCGGAGGGGGTGGTGCGCGAGTCGGTGCCGGGCGAGGCGGGTGAGCCGGTCACCGCGGTGTACCTGGTGCCGTTCCACCGGGCGGAGATCTCGCTGGCGAACCAGTTGCTGCGGCTGCTGCGGGCGGAGTCGGACCGGATGCCGGGGTTCGCGGACGTGGACTGGCCGGCGGCGCTGGGGTGGCTGGCGAAGCGGACGGGTGCGGAGCTGGCGCCGGAGCAGGAGCAGTCGGTGCGGCTGGCGCTGACCGAGAAGGTCGCGGTGCTGACCGGCGGTCCGGGCTGCGGGAAGTCGTTCACGGTGAAGTCGATCGTGACGCTGGCGCTGGCGAAGCGGGCGAAGGTGGTGCTGGCGGCGCCGACCGGCCGGGCGGCGAAGCGGCTGGCGGAACTGACCGGGGTGGAGGCCTCGACGGTGCACCGGCTGTTGGAGCTGAAGCCGGGCGGGGACGCTGCGTACGACCGGGACCGGCCGCTGGACGCCGACCTGGTGGTGGTGGACGAGGCGTCGATGCTGGACCTGATCCTGGCGAACAAGCTGGTCAAGGCGGTGGCGCCGGGGGCGCACCTGCTGTTCGTGGGGGACGTGGACCAGTTGCCGTCGGTGGGGGCCGGCGAGGTGCTGCGGGACCTGCTGGCGGCCGGCGGGCCGATCCCGTCGGTGCGGCTGACCAGGATCTTCCGGCAGGCGCAGCAGTCGGGGGTGGTGACCAACGCGCACCGGATCAACGAGGGCCTGCCGCCGTTGACGGAGGGGCTGGCGGACTTCTTCCTGTTCGTGGAGGACGACGCCGAGCGGGCGGCGGGGCTGACGGTGGACGTGGTGGCGCGGCGGATCCCGCAGAAGTTCGGGTTCGACGCGCGGCGGGACGTCCAGGTGCTGGCGCCGATGCACCGGGGGCCGGCGGGCGCGGGGAACCTGAACACGCTGCTGCAGGCGGCGGTGTCGCCGGCCCGGGAGGGGCTGGCGGAGCGGAGGTTCGGCGGGCGGACGTTCCGGGTGGGGGACAAGGTGACGCAGATCCGGAACAACTACGACAAGGGGCGGAACGGGGTCTTCAACGGCACGGTGGGGGTGGTGACCTCGCTCAGCGTGGACGACCAGCGGCTGACCGTGCTCACGGACGAGGACGAGGAGGTGCCGTACGACTTCGACGAGCTGGACGAGTTGGCGCACGCGTACGCGGTGACGATCCACCGGTCGCAGGGGAGCGAGTATCCGGTGGTGGTGATTCCGGTCACCACGTCCGCCTGGACGATGCTCCAGCGGAATCTGCTCTACACGGCCGTGACCAGGGCGAGGAAACTCGTTGTGCTGGTCGGGTCACGGAAGGCGATCGGACAGGCCGTGCGGACCGTCAGTGCAGGTCGGAGGCATGCCGCGCTCGATCATCGGCTGGCCACTGGATGATTCTCCAACGGATGGTTGCCTCTATTGTTCTCTTGACGTGAAGAGATTTACGGCAGAGCCTAGGGTGGTGCCGATCTTGTCCGGTTCGTACCGGATGAGGCGGCAGGTTTTGTAGGGGAGGTCCCTTTCGGGCCACCCCGGGTGCGCGGCTGTCCGCCAGATGGGGGATGGTAGAGACAGTCAGGGCACCTTGGAAGAGGATTCATTTCGTCGGTGAGGAAGACGTGAGCGACAACTCGGTAGTACTGCGGTACCAGGACGGCGAGTACGAGTACCCCGTCGTCGAGAGCACTGCGGGCAACGCCGGCTTCGACATCTCGAAGCTGCTCCCGCAGACCGGCCTGGTCACCCTGGACAACGGCTTCGGCAACACCGCCGCCTACAAGTCCGCGATCACCTTCGTGGACGGCGACAACGGCATCCTGCGGTACCGCGGCTACCCGATCGAGCAGCTCGCCGGCCAGGGCAGCTTCATCGAGACCGCGTACCTCCTGATCAACGGCGAGCTGCCGACGGCCGACCAGCTGTCGGTGTTCAACCGCGAGATCACCCAGCACACCCTGCTGCACGAGGACGTCAAGCGCTTCTTCCAGGGTTTCCCGCGGGACGCGCACCCGATGGCGATGCTGTCCTCGGTGGTCGGCGCGCTCTCCACGTTCTACCCGGAGAGCCACAACCCGTTCGACGCCGACCAGCGGCACCTGTCGACGGTCCGGCTGCTGGCGAAGCTCCCGACCATCGCGGCCTACGCGTACAAGAAGGCGATGGGCCAGCCCTTCGTCTACCCGCGCAACGACCTGAGCTACGTCGAGAACCTCCTCCGGATGACCTTCGCGGTCCCCGCCGAGGACTACGAGCTCAACCCGGTCGTGGTCAACGCCCTGGACAAGCTGCTGATCCTGCACGCGGACCACGAGCAGAACTGCTCGACCTCCACCGTGCGCCTGGTCGGCTCCAGCCACGCCAACCTGTTCGCCTCGATCTCGGCCGGCATCTCGGCGCTCTGGGGCCCGCTGCACGGCGGCGCCAACCAGGCCGTGCTGGAGATGCTGGAGAGCATCCAGAAGGACGGCGGCGACGTCGACGCCTTCATCACCAAGGTCAAGAACCGCGAGGCCGGCGTCAAGCTGATGGGCTTCGGCCACCGCGTCTACAAGGCCTTCGACCCGCGCGCCGCGCAGGTCAAGCTGCTGGCGCACGAGGTGCTCGGCCAGCTCGGCAAGTCCGACGAGCTGCTCGACATCGCGCTGAAGCTGGAGGAGCACGCGCTCAAGGACGACTTCTTCGTCTCGCGCAAGCTCTACCCGAACGTGGACTTCTACACCGGCCTGATCTACCGCGCCATGGGCTTCCCGACCAGCATGTTCACCGTGCTGTTCGCGCTCGGCCGGCTGCCGGGCTGGATCGCCCACTGGCACGAGATGATCAATGACCCGACCAGCCGGATCGGCCGTCCGCGCCAGATCTACACCGGCACGGAGATCCGCGACTACGTGGCGCTCGACGCCCGCTGAGCCGCCTGCGCCCGCCGAGCGGGCGTGCTGCCCTGACACAGCACCGGGAAGGGCCCGGCCGCATCGTGCGGCCGGGCCCTTCGGCGTCCCCGTTGACGGGGGGAAACGTACGGCGCACGACTCCGGGGGCGGCCGCAGCCCGGGACGGCCGCTCAAAGCGTCCCAGACCCGCCACTCCCCGGCGCCGTGCGCGAAGGCCGCCAACCGTCGGCGACCGTCCCGGGGCCCGCCGGAGCCCCGTCGGCGGCAGTGGTGGGGACGCGGTGACGTGAAGCCGTTCGCCACGTCACCGCCCACCAAAACTGCCGCACTACCAACCTAAGACGTATCAGGGTGCGAGAAGTTACGCCCGGGGGGTGTGAGCTGCCTCTCGCCACGCTCCGTGTGCGGGCGGTGCCCGGCCCATACCACACCTTCCGGCGGCGGCGACGTCACCCTCCCCGCAGTGACGGCAACCGAGCGTGATAGGAATCGTGGCATTCCGGTACGGACCGCCCCGCACCCTCGCAGCGTGGCGGCGGAACTGGGGAGGGAGTGCACAGATGGCCAGGAACGTCGTCGTCACCGGTGGTGGCACGGGGATCGGGTACGAGGTGGCACGTCGGTTCGCCGAAGCGGGCGAGCAGGTCGTGATCGTCGGCCGCCGGCGGGCGGTGCTCGAACAGGCCGCGGCCGACCTCGGCCCGAACGTCACCCCGCTGGTCTGCGACCTCGCCGACCCGGACGACGTCGAGGCCGCGCTCGCCGGACTCCCCGAGCGGATCGACGTGCTGGTGAACAACGCCGGCAGCCGGGAGACCGTGATCGGCGGCGGGCCGCACGCCCTGCTGGCCCGCTGGCGCGGCGACTTCGAGCGCAACGTGCTGACCGTGGTGCTGCTCACCGAGTCCATCCGGGACCGGCTCACCCCGGGCTTCGGCCGGGTGGTCACCGTCAGCTCGATCGCGGCGCTGCGCGGCGCCGGCTCGTACGGGGCCGCCAAGGCCTCGCTGCACGCCTGGAACCACTTCCTGGCCGCCCAGCTCGGAACCTCGGGCATCACCGCGAACATCGTCGCCCCGGGCACGGTGGCGGGTACCGAGTTCTTCGGGCCGCGGCTGGACGAGGCCGAGGTCTCCCGGCGGGCGGCCCGGACGCTGCTCGGCCGGATCGGCGAGGCCGGCGAGGTGGCGGCCGCGGTGTTCTTCCTGGCCTCGCCGGAGGCCGGGTTCGTCACCGGCGAGATTCTGCACTGCAACGGTGGCGAGCTGCTCGGCCGCTGAGACCCGCGCACGATGGAGGGCCCGTACCGCTCCGGTACGGGCCCTCCATCGTCGGCAGGCCCGGTCAGGCGGCCCGGAAGCGGCGCAGCCGGAGGCTGTTGGTGACCACGAAGACCGAGGAGAAGGCCATCGTGGCGCCGGCGATCATCGGGTTGAGCAGACCGGCGGCGGCCAGCGGGATCGCGGCGACGTTGTAGCCGAAGGCCCAGCACAGGTTGCCCCGGATGGTGGCCAGGGTGCGGCGGGAGAGCCGGATGGCGTCGGCGGCGGAGCGCAGGTCCCCGCGGACCAGGGTGAGGTCGCCGGCCTCGATCGCGGCGTCGGTGCCGGTGCCCATGGCCAGGCCCAGGTCGGCCTGGGCGAGTGCGGCCGCGTCGTTGACGCCGTCGCCGACCATCGCCACCACCCGGCCCTCGGCCTGCAGCCGCTGCACGGTGGCGACCTTGTCCTCGGGCAGCACTTCGGCGATCACGTCGGCGGGTGCGATCCCGACCTCGGCGGCCACCGCCGCGGCCACGGCGGCGTTGTCCCCGGTGAGCAGGACCGGCCGCAGTCCCAGCCCGCGCAGCTCGGCCACGGCCTCCGCACTGGTGGGCCGGACCGCGTCGGCGACCTCCAGCACGGCCCGGGCCGCGCCGTCCCAGCCGACCGCCAAGCCGGTCGTCGGCTACGTCGCGGGCTTCACCGCCCCGGAGGGCAAGACCATGGGCCACGCCGGCGCCATCGTCTCCGGCTCCTC
>NZ_JBEYVJ010000338.1:0-7467 GCF_040643935.1 Kitasatospora sp. NPDC047058
CCCCGCCTGCGGCCCCGCCGGCGGGGGTGGCCACAATGGCGGCGTGAACGACGTGGACTACCAGGTGCTGCTGCACGAGGCGATGGCGGCGGCCCGGCGGGCGCCGGAGCGAGGGCGGGTCGCCGACTACATCCCGGCCCTCGCGAAGGCCGACCCGACGGCCTTCGGGATGGCGATCGCCACCGTGGACGGCGAGGTGTTCGGGGCGGGCGACTGGCAGCACCCGTTCTCCATCCAGTCGGTCTCCAAGCTGTTCACCCTCGCGCTGGCGCTGGCCGAGGGCGGCGACGCCCTCTGGGCGGGCGTGGGCCGGGAACCCTCCGGCAACCCGTTCAACTCGCTGGTGCAGCTGGAGTCCGAGCAGGGCATCCCGCGCAACCCGTTCATCAACGCGGGCGCGCTGGTGGTGACCGACCGGTTGCTCAAGCTGACCGGCGACGCGGTGGGCGCGGTCCGCGGGTTCCTCCGGGCCGAGTCCGGGAACCAGGCCGTCGCGGTGGACGAATCGGTGGCCTCCTCCGAGGCGCAGCACGGCCACCGGAACGCCGCGATGGCGCACTTCATGGCCAGCTACGGCAACCTGCGCAACCCGGTGGAGAGCGTGCTCGCGCACTACTACGCGCACTGCGCCGTCGAGGCGAGCTGCCGCGACCTCGCCCTGGCCGGGCTCTTCCTCGCCCGGCACGGCATAAGGGCCGACGGCTCGCGGCTGCTCTCCCGCAGCGAGGCCAAGCGGATCAACGCCGTGCTGCTCACCTGCGGCACGTACGACGCGGCCGGGGAGTTCGCGTACCGGGTGGGGCTGCCCGGCAAGAGCGGGGTGGGCGGCGGCGTGCTGGCCGTGCTGCCGGGCCGTGGCACGGTCTGCGTCTGGAGCCCGGGCCTGGACACCGCGGGGAACTCGGTGCTCGGGGTCGCCGCCCTGGACGCGCTGACGACGGCGACCGGCTGGTCGGTGTTCTGAGCACCCCCGCCCCCCGCTGTGGACCGGGCCGGGCCCGCCCGGTCAGGGAGTGCGGGTGTGGGTCAGGGTCTCCCAGCCGATGAAGTAGTCGACGCCGAAGGGGCTGTGGGCCGCCACGTACCGCTCGGTCTGCGGCAGCGCGAGGCCCTCCCGGTCGTGGTACTCGTTGTAGGCGAGCTGGACGGCCGGCCCGAGACCGGTGTCGAGGGTTCCGTTGCACAGCCGGCCCGGGGCCTTGCCGCCGTTCTCGTACGTGGTGTGGAACTCCAGGGCCTTGACCAGGCGCTGCCGCCCCTCGCTCCACAGGTCCAGGCCCTGCAGCCGGGCCGTCTCGGCGGTCTGCGCGGCCGCCGCCAGGCCCCAGCCGGTGTGCCCGAAGTCGCGGCAGGTCTCCTGCGAGAGCCCGTCGACGAAGGTCTGCTGGCCCTGCCAGTACCGGACGAGTGCGTCCCGTCCGCTGATGCCCGCGTTCGGTGGCGGTACCGGCAGGCTCCCGTCCGAGGCCAGGTACACGTAGGCGGGCAGCCGGCCGCGCCACAGTGTCACGGCCCGGTCGAAGGCCTTGTGGTCGTCGAGGAAGACGGCGATGCCCATCAGCGCGTCGGTCTCGATCAGCTCCCAGTTGCCGTTCTTGCGGGGGCTGCCCGGGGTGAGCTGGGGCTGGTAGACGGTGCGGAGCATGGTGGCGAAGCGGTCGACGGAGGCGGCGGGCCAGCCCGCCTTCGAGTACCGGATCAGCTCGGCGGCGCGGGCCCAGTTGTTGCCGGACCAGCCGGTCTGCAGCTGCGCGTTGGAGTCGGTGTGCTCGCGGATGACCTTCGCCCAGGCGTCCATGATCTCGATCGCCTTGTCGGCGTGGCGCTTGTCGCCGCCGAGGACCCACTGCAGGGCGTGGGTGTAGGCGGCCATCGAGTCGTCGCGTTCGTCGGAGCAGCCGTGGTTGGGGTTCGAAGCGGAGCCGCACTCGACGGTGGCGCGCGGCTTGGGCTGCCAGGAGAGGGCGGCGTAGCGGCTGGCCTTGAGGCCGGCGAAGGCGGACGCCCACGGCTCGGCGCCGGCGTCCACCTTGGCCTTGACGAAGGCCAGTTGCTGCTCGCCCACCAGGACACCGGGGTGGCGGAACGCCGCGTCGAGCGGCCGTGCCTGCTGCCGGCCGGGCGCGGCGGCAGCGGGTGCGGCGGTCGACGCGGTGGCGGGTGCGGAGGTGATCGCGAGCAGGGCGGCGAGCGCCGCCCCGGCGGTCAGGGCCTTCGTGGTCCGGTGGCGCATGGGGGAGTCGTCCTCTCGGCGGGGGAGCGGCGTCGGGGCGAGCATGTTAGGAAAGTTTCCTAACGAGAGCCCACACTCATGGGCATGCCAAGGGTGAACGGCTTTCCGTCGGGCGCGGCACGCGGAGCGGCGGGCCCGGTCCGGGCCCGCCCGGCGGTTTCACGGGCGGGTCTTGAGCCCGTCCAGGGTGAGGTCGAGGAGGCGCTCCGCTCGCGGCCGCTGCTCGGGGCCCGCCGAGGTGAGCGCGATGCCTTCGAGGGCGGCGGCGAGGTCGGCGGGGCTGATGTCGGTGCGGATCGTTCCGGCGGCCGCGCAGGCGTCCATGAGCACGGTGATGGCGGCCTGGATCATCTCCCGGCTGTGGCCGTAGGGGCTGCTTCCCGTCGCGGCGATGGCGCGCAGCGCGTCGATCATGCCGTACTTGGCGGTGACGTAGTCCAGGAAGAGGCGCGTCCAGGCGTGCAGGGCCTCGTGCGGCGGCTTCGTCGCCAGGAGGGCGGGCGCCGCGTCGCACAGCTGGGCCACCTCGTTGCGGTAGACCGCCTCGACCAGTGCCTCCCGGGTGGGGAAGTTGCGGTACAGGGTCGCGCTGCCCACGCCCGCCTCCTTGGCGATGCGTTCCAGGTGCACGTCCAGCCCCTCCGCCGCGAACATCCGCACGGCGGCCGTGAGGATCTTCTCCCGGTTGCGCCGTGCGTCGGCCCGCAGCGGTCGCTCTGCTCCGTCGGCCATCGGTGTTGCCATCCCCTCTCGGACGATCCGCTTGCTAACCGGAGGCGCCCCCACTTAGTCTGAGATAACCGGGGGCACCCCCGTTTTCACTGTAGATCAACGTGCTGACGTGCGCACGCGTCACATCCCCGGGAAAGGAAGCCGATCATGTCAGGCATCGAGGGCAAGGTCGTCGCGATCACCGGCGCCAGCAGCGGCATCGGCGAGGCGACGGCGATCCACCTCGCCGGACGCGGAGCCCGTCTGGTGCTCGGAGCCCGGCGGGAGGAGCGGCTGAACGCGGTGGTGGACCGGATCACGGCGCAGGGCGGCTCGGCCACCGGCGTCGTCGTCGACGTGACCCGCCGCGAGGACCTCACGCGCCTCACGGACACGGCGGTCGAGCGCTACGGCCGGCTCGACGTCCTGGTCTCCAACGCCGGCACCATGGCGATCTCGCCGTTCGACGAGCTGCGCCAGGACGACTGGGACGCCATGGTCGCCACCCACATCACCGGCCTGCTGAACGGCATCGGGGCGGCACTGCCGGTCTTCCGGCGGCAGCGCTCCGGCCAGTTCGTCAACGTCGGCTCCACCGCCGCCTACGTCGTGAAGCCTCCCCAGGCCGTCTACGCCGCCACCAAGACGGCGGTGAAGGTGCTGACCGAGGGTCTGCGGCAGGAGGCGGGGCCGGACCTGCGGGTCACCCTCGTCTCGCCGGGGTTCACCGACACGGAGGGCGTGGGCAAGGGGGCGAGCCCCGAAGCGGCGGCGGCCGTCGTCCGGCTGCGCGACGAGATCGCCATGCCGCCCTCCGCCGTCGCCGCCGCCATCGGGTACGCGATCGAGCAGCCCTACGGTGTCGACATCAGCGAGATCGTGGTCCGCCCCACCGCGCAGGCCTGACGGCGGCGCGGGTGACCGGTGAGGTCGGGCCGACCGCCGCCGGGTGGCCCGTCCGCCGGCCGCCGGACGTCACTTCACGGCGACGGCGAAGTGCGCGCTGTTGTCGGCCGGGCGCGGGTCACCGGGCAGGTCCGCCTGCACGGTCCCGTCGAGCGTCCCCGGGTCCGTGCCGGACGCGACGCCGAGCCGCACGTCGGCGGTCACCGACCCGTCGACGGCGAGCCCGGCCGGGACGGTGCACGTGACGGTGTGCCCGAACGGGCCGGTGGAGCAGTCGGCCGGGGCGAGCCCGGTCCCGACGACCCCGGGCGGCAGCTGCACCACCAGGGAGAACGGCCCCACGGTGGGGACGTCGCCGACGTTGACCACCGTGGCGTGCACGACCGTGGTGCCACCCGCCGGCACCGGTGCCGGGTCCTCCACCGCCACCCGCAGGTCCGGCCCGCACGGCCCCCGCACCGCCGCCGTCCCGGCCCCGAGCACCACCAGTGCAGCCAGCACCCGCACCGCCGTGCGGAACACCCGTCGGGACATCGCCCTCACCCGCCTCACGTCGTCGCCACCCCCGCGCGCCCAGGATCCGGGCCCGCGCACCTCCGGCGGCACGGGCACGACGGGAAGGCACCCGTACGAGCGGCCGGCGGCTGTGCCGATTGCCGCCCCGGCGGCCGTGCGGACCGAGCCCCCGAGCACGGGGGCGCACCGGCGGAGAAATCGGTTGCCGCGCCGCTCCGGTGTTCGGGCAGACTGCAGGCGAACCGTCACACGGGAGACGCCAACGCATGAGTACGCCACCATCGCCGCGTGGAGCGGAACGGACTGACGGACCGTCCGTCCGGATCGGAGCCCTCGTTCCGCTGACCCGGCCCGGCTGGGCCGAGGCGGGCCGGCACCTGCTCGCCGGACTGGAGCTGGCCGCGGGCGAGGTCAACGACGCCGGCGGGATCGCCGGGCGACCGCTCGAACTGGTGGTCCGGGACACCGCGGCCGATCCGCAGCGGGCCGCAGCGGCCGTCGACGAACTGGCCCGCCTGGGCGTGGCCGCGGTGGCGGGGGAGTACCACAGCGTCGTCGCCCGGGCGGCCGCCGCCAGGGCGGACGCCCTGGGCCTGCCGTTCCTCTGCTCGTCGGCGGTCCTCGACGCGCTCACCGAACAGCCGACGGAATGGGTCGCCCGCCTCGCCCCGGCGCAGTCCCGGGGCTGGCGAATCTACGCGGACTTCCTCCTCGGTGCGGGCCACACGCGCATCGCCGTGGCCGCCGAGCCGAGTGTCTACTGGGCGTCCGGGGCCCGCATCCTGCGGGACCACCTCGCCCCGCGCGGCGGCACCGTCATCGAACTCGACGCGAGCGCGCTCACCCCCGCGGCCGTGTGCGACGCACTCGCCGCCCACGACGCGACGGTCCTTCTGCTCCTGGTCGGCCACCCGGAGCCGGCCGTGCCGATCGTCAGGTCCGTCCGCCGCGACCAGCGCCTCGCCGGGCTCCTGATCGGTGCCCCGGCCGGGCAGCCGGAGTTCGCCGAGTGGGCGGCGCTGCTGGGCGACGACGGCGCCGCGATCCCGTTCCTGCGCTACCTGCCCGAGCGCCTCGGCCCACTCGGTGCACGCGTCGGGACGGCCCTCCGTGAGCGGTTGGCCGAAGCGCCCTCCTTCGTCGCCTTCGAGGGGTACGACACGGTCCTCGTTCTCGCCGAGGTGCTGCGCTCGCACGGCACGGACCGGACGCGCATCGCCGGATCCTGGTCGCGCGTCGTGGTCGAGGGCACCCGCGGGCGGATCCGCTTCTGCCACGCGCCGGGCATCGACGTCCGGCAGTGGGCCTGGGCGCCCGTCCAGGTCGTCGACCGGGACCCCGCGGAACCCGGCCGCTTCCGGGTCCTTCACCATGGCTGAGCGGGCACGGATGTCCGGGAGCCGCGGGCTCCGAGGGGTGGGAGAGCTGATACGCCGACCGTGGTTCCTGCCACTGGCGGGGGCACTGGTCGCGCTCCTGGTGGTCATCAGGTGCCTGTTCGGCGCGGCCGCACAGTGGCAGGCCGGAAGCCTCATCGATGCCGAGCCGCTCAGGGTGGACGCCACGATCACCGCCGCGGTGCCGAAGAAGGGCGGCGAGCTGTACACCGTCACCTACCGGGTGGGTGACCGCGACTACCGCACGACGGCGCTCGGCCTCAAGCGCGTCAGGCATCCGGCCGTCGGGGTGAGCGTCCCGCTGGAAGTGGCTGCGGGCGACCCGTCGACGGCCCGCGTGGTGGGCGGCCGCTACCCGGACGACGAGGTGCCGGCGACCTTCGTCCTCGGTTCCGTGGGTGCCGCGGCCGCTCTGCTGATCCTGCTCTGGTTCGCGCTCCGCGGCGTCCGGAGCGCCGGGGAGCCGGAGCCGCGCGCCTGAGCGGGCCCTCGGACGCCCGCTCGGTCGCGGCCGCATCGGTTCCACGACCGGGCCGTTTGGGCGGTGCGGTGGCGGGCCAGGATTCCGGTGCCATGTTGTGCCGTCCATGACCGATGGCGGGGGTCGTCCCGTGCGCCGTCTTGCCGCGTTCCTGGTCCCGCTCCTCCTCGCGGTGCTCGTGGCCTCGGCCGGGAACGCGCGCCCGGCGGCCGCCGCCCCCGGTCCCGCGGTGCCGGCTGCCGGGGCACCGAACCCGGTGATCTTCGTGCACGGCCGCAACGCCGACCCGGGGGTGTGGTCGGGGATGATCGACTCCTTCAGGGCGGGCGGCTACCCGGCCGACCGGCTGTTCGCCTGGGGCTACGACAGCTCGCAGTCCACCGACGAGGTGCTCTCCGCCCGGCTCGCCGCCTACGTCGACGGCGTGCTGCAGCGCACCGGCGCGGCACGGGTGGACCTCGTCGCCCACTCCCTCGGCAGCCTGCCGACCCGCTGGTACGTCAAGTTCGGCGGTGGCGCTGCCAAGGTCGGCCACTGGGTCTCGCTGGCCGGGCCGAACCACGGCACCACCGTCGCCTGGCTCTGCGCCCTCCGGGACCAGGGCTGCCGCGACATGACCCCCGGCTCCTACGTTCTGAGCCGCCTCAACAGGGGGTCCAGCCAAGGGACGTGTAAAAGGGGCCATGACGTGATCTTGAAACCCTGATCAGGCCCGCCGAACATCCACCACTGCCAGCTGCTGCTTGTCCCGGGTATGGCGCTTTCGATCTTCGGCCGATTCCGGCGGTGTGACCATGTGCCCGCGGGCGGGCGCCGCTTGCGCTGACTGCTGGCATCGGGTTGTAGGGCTTCAGGATGACGTCGATCGAGCGGACCGCGTATCCGCGGTTCAAGCGGCTGATCACCGCGCGTGAGCTGCACCTGTTCTTCTCGCCGAGCCGGGAGGAGGTGGGGTGGGCAGTGGCCCGTACGGACCCCGATGGGCACCAGCTCGCGCTGTTGGTGCTGCTGAAGTCCTACCAGCGGATGGGGTGCTTCCCGCGGTGGGAGGAGGTCCCGGAGACGGTGGTCGACTTCGTGCGGCGGGCCGTGGAGCTGCCCGAGGGGGTTGTGGCCGGCTACAGCGCACACGGCTGTCGGAGGTGCACGGCCTCTCGCTCCCCGCCGACCGCGACCGGGCGGCCGAACTGCTCGGCCCCCGGCTCTGGCCCTGGATCGACCCG
>NZ_JBEYVJ010000339.1:0-7445 GCF_040643935.1 Kitasatospora sp. NPDC047058
CAGATATGTTGACATCCCCGGCCTCAGGGTTTCCTGGGGTTGGACGCGCCGCGGCCGCCATCGAGGCGGCGTCGGCGAACCGGTCCCCGGGCTGCTTGGCCAGGGCCCGGGCGACGAACTCCCGCACCGCCGGCGGGAACTGCCCCGGCAGCTCCGGCGCCGGCTGCTGGACGTGCTTGAGCGCCACCTCGACCACGCTCTCGCCGGTGAACGGCGGTGTGCCGGTGAGCAGTTCGTAGCAGACCACGCCGAGCGAGTAGAGGTCCGAGGCCGGTGCGACGCCGCCGCCCCCGGCCTGCTCGGGGGCCATGTACAGCGCGGTGCCGATCACCACGTTGGTCGCCGTGAGGGTGGTGCTCACGAGCGCCCGCGCGATGCCGAAGTCCGTCACCGTGACCCGGCCGTCGGCCCCGAGCATCAGGTTGGACGGCTTGACGTCCCGGTGCACGATCTCCTGCTGGTGCGCGGCCTGCAGCGCGTCGAGTGCCGTGGCGAGCAGGCCCAGCGCCCGCTCGGGCGGCATCGGCCCGTCCTCGGCGAGGACCTTGTCCAGCGGCCGGCCGTCGACGAGCTCCATCACGATGTACGCGATCCGCTCCCCCTCGGCGCCGCCCTCCGCCGCGCCGCCGCTCTCCCCGTAGTCGTGGACCTCCACGATGCCCGGGTGGCTGATCGCGGCGAGCAGCTGGGCCTCGCGCCGGAAGCGCCGGGCGAACGTCCCCTCCTCCAGCAGCCCCGCATGCAGCACCTTGACCGCCACCTGCCGCTCCAGCACCCGGTCGTCGGCGCGCCAGACGGCACCCATGCCCCCGCCGCCGATCCACTCGGTCAGCGTGTAGCGACCTCCGAGTACGGCCCCCCGACCAGTCATGCCCCGCCCTTTCGCGAATCCCCGACCCGACGGGTCGTCAGTCGTCCGGATCGTCCGGCCATCAGTCTTCCCCACCGTCCGCCCCGCCGGTACCGGTCGCACCGGACGGTTCGGGCCGCAACGAGCGCCAGATGCTCTCCGGCAGGATCCGGGCGGCCTCGGCCAGGTCCAGTTCGTAGGTGTCGGCCAGCCAGCGGCGGGCCGCCTCGGCGACCGGCCCCATCACCAGGACCTCGACCAGCGGGCCCGGGACGGGCACGATCTCGCCCCGCTCCATCCGCGGCCGCATCCAGTCGCCGATCACCGCGAGCCTGGCCGCCTTGGCGGCCTTGATCTGCCCGGCCCGCGCGGCCAGGTAGCCGGAGTAGGCGGAGGCGTGCAGGAAGAGGGCGGCGTCCCGGTGCTCCGCGGTGAAGCGCAGATAGGCCTGCACGAGCGCCCGCACGCCGGTGCGCGCGGTGCGGCTGCGCTGCAGCGCGGCGGTCATCTCGTCGAACAGCTGCTCCATGCAGCGGATGTAGAGCGCGGCGGCCAGCCCGTCGAAGCTCCCGAAGTGGTGGTAGAGGCTGCCCAGGCTGACCCCGCTCGCCGTGGTGACGGCACTGACGGTGAACCCCTCCTGGCCCGACTCCGCGTACACCCGCAGCGCGCCGGCCAGCAGCGACTCCACGGTGGCCTCGCCCCGTTGCTGCTTGGGGGGCATCTCCGCGCCTCCGCTCGACCGTCACGCCACGGCCTCGGCCGCCAACTCGGCCAGCATAGAGCAGAACTGGAGGGGTTCTCTAGAACGAAGCTCTACTTCTGACGCTCCGTCCGCCGGGCGCCGGCCCCCTGCCCCCGGAGACCTGCACCGCACCCGGCCGGATGGCACGGCCGGGTGACAAGCGACGGCACCAATTCCGCTCCGGAGCGTTTCGGAAATACCTTCGATACGCAGTGGAGCGTAATTCCGAAATGCTTCCGGCGAATTTGGGGAATTTCCGTGCCATGCATGGACGGGCGCGAAACCTGACAGTAACTTACTTTCGAGTAGTAGCTGTGGCCCGGCTGGCACGACCCCCACCTGTCGTTTCTCTCCCCCAGGAGGAACCCGTGCTCCGCCCTGCCCGGAAACTGCGCAATTCCACCGCACTCGCCGCCGTCGCCCTCGGCGCGGCCCTCGCCCTGACCTCCACCAGCGCCCAGGCCGCCACCCCGGCGCCGCGCCACTACGTGGCCCTCGGCGACTCCTACGCCGCCGGCGCCGGCGTGCCCGGCCAGTCGGCCGGCCTCTGCCTGCGCTCGGACCGCAACTACGGCCACCTGGTGGCCGCCGCGCTCAAGGCCGGCGCCTACACCGACGTCACCTGCGCCGCGGCCAAGGTGAAGGCGATGACGCAGCCGCAGTACGACGCCTTCATCCGGGTCAACGACCCCCAGCTGGACGCCGTCACCGCCGACACCGACCTGGTGACCCTCGGCATCGGCGGCAACGACCTCGGCGTGACCGACCTCGGGCTCGGCGACCTGGTCGGCGTCTGCATCGCGGGCGCGGTGGTCAACCCGCTGGGCACGCCCTGCAAGGACGTCTACCACCACGGCCACTGGGACTGGTCCAGCTGGTCCTGGCAGTACGGCAACGACGACCTGGCGGACCGGATCGACGGCGCCGCGCCGCAGATCGCCGACACCCTCAAGCGCATCCACGCCAAGGCCCCGAAGGCCAGGATCCTGCTGGTCGGCTACCCGTCCGTGCTGCCGTCCGCCGGCTCGCGGTGCATCCTCCGCCAGCCCGTCACCCCGGGCGACGTCGACTACCTGCACGGCGTGCTCGACAAGCTGAACGCCATGCTGAAGTCCACCGCGGCCGCCAACGGCGCGACCTACGTGGACACCGCCACGCCGACCGCCGGCCACGACGTCTGCTCGGACGACCGCTGGATCGAGGGCGCGCTGCCCGGCTCCCCGGCCGTCCCGTTCCACCCGAACGCCACCGGCGAGAAGGTGATGGCGGACGCGGTGCTCGCCGCGCTGCGGTAGGCCCGGCGGGGCCGGTCCGCGGACCGGCCCCGGAAAGCCCCGAGGGGGCGGTGACCAGACCCCGGTCACCGCCCCCTCGGCCGTCCCCCCGCGGGGACGTCACGGCTTGATGCGGACCACCTGCGGGTCGTGGTCGCTCGCCTGCTTGGCGAACTCGCTGTTGATGTGCACCACGTCGTACTTGGCGTACCCGACCTCGGGGCTGACCAGGATGTGGTCGAGCACCTGCGAGTTGCCCTGGTAGACGTAGGAGTACTGCTCCTTCTCGGGCAGCTCGTTCACCAGGTCGCGCAGCACGCCGCCCTTGGTGAGCGCGGCCAGCGCGGGCGAGAACTGGTAGTCGTTGAAGTCGCCGAGCGAGACCACCTTGGCCTCCTTGTCGGCGCCCAGCAGCTTGGCGACGAAGGCCTGCTCGACGACGGCCTGCTTGGTCCGCTGCACCTCGGAGCTGCGCTCCGGGGCCTGGAACCGGCTGTCGATGCCCTGGTCGCCGCCCTTGCTGTTGAAGTGGTTGGCGATGACGAAGACCTTCTTGCCGCGGAAGGAGAACTGGCCGGCCAGCGGCTTGCGGCTGTTGGCCCAGGCCTCGTTCGCCGGGTCGATCCGGCCGGGCGAGGCGGTCAGCGCGGTGGCCGCGCCGGTGCCGGCCACGTCCACCGCGGTGGTGGCGGAGCCGCCGGGGATGTCGGTGAAGGAGACCCGCTGCGGGTTGAAGAGGAAGACCTGGCGGATGTTGCCGCCCGGCTCGCCGCCGTCCTTGCCGTTCTCCGGGTCGATCGAGCGCCACTCGTACGCCGGGCCGCCGGCCGCCTTGATCGCGGCGGTGAACTTGGCCACGGTCTGGCTCGCGTCCACCGTGCCGTCGTTCTTGGCGCCGTTGTTGTCCTGGATCTCCTCCAGGGCGATGATGTCGGGCGAGCGCAGGTTGGTGACCACGGCCTGGGCCAGCTCGGCGAACTTGGCGTCCGGGTTGCCCGGGGCCAGGTTCTCCACGTTGTAGGTGGCGACGGTGAGTTCGCGCTCGCCGGCCGGCGCGGTCACCTCGCGCTCCAGGTGGTTGTCCTGGAGCGCGCCGAGGGTGCCGGCCACCAGGGTGTAGCCGCCGAACTGGTTGTAGTCGAGCGGGCCGTCGGTGGTGCCGGTCAGCACGTCGCCGACGTTGGCCGCCGGGAACGGCTGCTGGGCGACCGGCGCCTGCTGCTGCACCATCAGCCGGCCGACGTTGGGCTCGGCGTAGGACTCGTAGAGCACGCCGCCGCGCTTGCTCTTCTGGTCCTGCTTGTCGGCGGCGACCCAGAGCTCGTTGTACTTGTCGGTCGCCTGGACCACCCGGACGTCCTTGACCTCGACGCGCATGCCCTCCAGCGACTCGTAGAAGTCCAGGGCGTACTTCTCCGGGTTCAGCGCCAGGCCCTCGATGGTGGCGGCGCCGGCCGGGGTCTGCGGGGTGTAGGTGCCGGGGATGTTGCGGGTGTCCACGACGACCGGCGCGGGCAGCGGGTTGCCGGAGGAGAGCACCGTGACGGCCGGGGAGCTGATCTCGGTGAGCGACTGCGAACCGCCGCTGAAGTTCGGGTAGTACTCCGTCACCTTGCCGCTGACCAGCACCGAGTCGCCGACCTTGACGGTGGGGTTGCCGCCGGTGAAGACGAAGACGCCCTCGCTGGTGGCGGGGTCGGCGTCCGGGTTCGGGTCCTGGATCCAGAAGCCCTTGGACCCGTAGCCGCGCACGCCGGTGACGATGCCGGGCACCCCGGCGACGGTCTTGCCGGCCTGCGGGGATATCCGGGTGGTGCCCTGGATGTCGTGCACGCGCAGCGGGCCGGGCTCGGTCGGGCCCGCCGGGGCCGCGTCGGCCGAGGGCGCGGCCACGGCGGCCGGCAGCGGCACGAGCACCAGCGAGGCGGCCAGGCCGGCCGGGACGAGGGTGGCCCGGAGCAGGGCGCGGCGGGGGCGGGGAGCGGGGGACGTGGTCACCGGGCGGGACTCCTTGGTCAGCCGTGGCGCGCGGCGGCACGGCAACGGGGCGGCACGTTCGCCCGGCGGGCGCGGGGCCGGCCGGGGGCGTGAGGGTGGGTCGGTCGGGTGCCGCAGGCGTGCCAGGCCGGCGCAGGACCGGTACTACCCGCGTAGAAGACAGCACGGGAGCCGGAAGCCGCCCCCGCAGCGCTCAAGATACGCGCGTAGAAAATGACGCGACAAGTCCCCTGCGGTGAACAATCGGTACCGCCGGAAGAGTGAATTCTGACAAGCCGTCGAAGCTGTGATCTCTCCTACAGCCAACCGCGCTGAGAGGCCTTCAGACCCGCCTCGAACCGGCTCGCCGCCTCCAGCCGGTCCATCAGCGCCGCCATCTGCCGGCGGACCGTCCGGACCGAGACGCCGAGCCGCTTGGCCGCCGCGTCGTCGGTGATCCCGGTGGAGAGCAGCCGGAGCAGTTCGCGCTCGCCGGCGCTCAGACCGGTCCCGGTGTCCTCCGGCCGGTCGGCGCCGAGCGGGACGGCGGTCTCCCAGGTCTGCTCGAACAGCGCGATCAGCGAGGCGACGATCCCCGGCTCCTCGGTGCAGAGCGCACCGGCCCGGGTGTTCTCGGGGTCGATCGGCACCACGGCGGTGGTGCGGTCGAAGACCAGCATCCGGGGCGGCAGCACCGGCGCGGTGCGCACCCGGCCGCCGAGGCCGGTCATCCACTGCACGTAGCCGAAGGTCTCCGGGTCGTTGCGGACGCTGTCCTGGTAGAGGGTCCGCAGGGTCACCCCGCGCACCAGCGCGTCCTCGTCCAGCGGCCGGGAGGCGGCCAGGCTCGCGGCGGACTGCGCGCCGCCGGGCATCACGGCCAGGCACTCGCCCTTCAGCCGGGCGGTCAGCACCTCCAGCTTCGCCTGGATCGCGTCCAGCCCGACCAGCCGCTCGCCGCCGTCCACCAGGGTGCTCGCGCGCAGCGTGGCGTACTCCGCGACGGCCCGCGCCACGGCGGCCTTGGATACGGCCAACTCCTGCTGGCGCCGGACGAGTTCCTCCTCCTGACGGCGCAGCAGCAGTTCCAGGCCGCGTTCCGGGCTGACCGGCCAGAGCGCACCGGGCCGCTCGCGGGAGGCGCGCAGCAGGGTGAGGTCGGCGAGCCGGTCGAGGGCCTCACGGACGGTGGGTTCGGGGAGGCCGAGGCGCGTGCAGAGTTCGGCCACGCCGCCCTCGGGGTCGGTCAGCATCTCCCGGTAGACGGCCTCGGCGGTGGCGTCCAGCCCCAGCAGTTCCAGCACTTCACCGACCCCTGAATCATCGGGCTGTCGTCACGCGAACCGTCATCGCGCCAACCGCCATCCAAGCTTTCGTCGTCCGAGCTGTTGTCGCGCGGATTCGTCGTTGCGCGTCGCGCGGGGTGCGAGGGTTGTCCGAACGGCCCGCCGGGTCCGATCCTGCCGCCGTGGCGCTTGCGCCACAAGGGCATGATCCGGTCAAGCGGGCCGCCCCCGGCGGCCGGGCGTACAGGAGGGGCGTACGGGCGGAACGGGGCGGCGCGTACGGGGCGGCGCACACGGGACAGGGGTTGCAGGATGCTGCCTGTCCTGATGCTGCCCCCGTCCGGCCCTCCCGCGGCCGGTGCGGCACCGGGAGAATCCCCCCTACGCGCACCCCCGCTCCCGCGCCCGCCCGCACGCCGCCCCACCGCCGTCGTACCGCCGTCGCACCCGTCGTTCCCTCCGCCCTGGACCCGAACCGCCCTGCACAGAACAGGACCCGCCGTGCCCAAGACCGTCCGGCTGCTCGCCGCCACCGCCCTCGCGCTCGCCCTCGCCACCGCCGCCGCGCCCGCCGCCACGGCCGCCGCCGGCGGCGCCACCGATCCCGGCGGCATCGGCTGGGACAACGCGACCGCCGGGACCGTCCTGTCCTCCGGCCCGATCGGCTGGGACACCCCGGCCGCCGGGACCGTCCGGTCCTCCGGCCCCATCGGCTGGGACTGACCACGCGGTGTTCGCGGTCCAGCTGACCCTGCTGAACGTCGCCGCCGCACCGCCGGGCGAGTCCGGGGCCGCCGACGTGCAGGCCGCGGTCCGGGCGTGCGCGGGTCCGGGCGACGGCCTGGAGCACGTGCGGGCCTGCGCCGTGCCGGCGGGCGTCGGGCTGGTGCTGTACGTCCGCGCGCCCGACCGGACGGTGGCCGGGCTGCGGGCGCAGGCGCTGCTCGACCGCGCCCTCGCGGCCGGTCCGGAGGGGCGCTACGCGCTGGCCATGGTCTGACGGCGGGCGCCTGCACGGTTTCGGCCCTTCGCCGGGTTTGCACCGGCTCCGCACCGTGCCGCGGCCCTGTTCCGCACCCGAAACTTTGGCCGATTCCCATCGGTGGCCGGGTCGCGGCCGCCCGGCGGCGCCCGGCCGGTGGTCCGGTGGCGCCCGGCCGGTGGTCGGTCGGCGCCGGCGTTCCGTCGCGCCCGACCGGTGGTCGGTCGGCGTTGCGGGCACCGGGCACAGCAGTGAGGGCCGGCCACGAGCTCGGCGTAGCGGCCCTCGATGACCGGCTCGTCCAGCGTGAGCGCGGCCTCGGCCTTGGAGA
>NZ_JBEYVJ010000340.1:0-7346 GCF_040643935.1 Kitasatospora sp. NPDC047058
GCGGTGGCCGGTCGCCGGGGCCGTCCTCGCCCGCCCCCAGTCGCGTCGGATCATGCCCATCAGCGCGGGATAGACGATCAGGTGGCGGAACGGCGCGATCGCGCTCATGTAGGCCCTGCCGAGCAGGCCGTTCGGCTTCACCAGGACGGTCATCTCCCCGTGGTGGCGGCCGCTCTGGTCCGCGACCCAACCGATGTGGAGCACGGTGTGCACGGTGGCGTTGGCGCTCTCGGCCGCCCACTCGGTGTCCGTCAGGAAGACGGAGGTGAAGGGCAGCGACGGCAGGTCCGGGCCGCGCGGGCCCTGGCGCAGGTCCTCGGGAAGCCGGGCCCGCAGCGACGGCACCCGCGCGCCGACTCCCGTACCGTCCTTGTCCCAGCCGAGGAGCCTGCCCAGGCGTACCCGGATGGAGAACAGCAGGCGGGCGGGGCCGGAGAACGGGTTGGGGCCGTCGTCCTCGGTGAACCACTCGACCAGCAGCGGGAGGTCGCCGGGCCCGCCGGGGGTCGGCAGCGCCCACACGTCCTCGACGCGGAAGTCCGGTGCCAGGGCGTGAATGCGCCAGGGGCGGGAGCGGTGGGTGGTCCTCGGGATCCTCATTCCTGCTCCTCCGTCCGCTCCGGGGGCCGCACGCCCAGGACGCCGGCCGCGGCGCGTTCGGCGAGCATCTCGTCGTACGGGGCCTGGCCGGCCAGGGAGACGACGGCTCCTTCGAGGGCGCCGGCGAAGGCGAGTGCGAGCGTGCGGGCCGGCGGGCCGGACGGGATCGCCCCCGACGCCCGGCCGGCCTCGACGAGACGCTCGCAGTCGGCGACGAGCGAGGCGTAGGCGTCCTCCACCGCGCGCCCCACCGGATGGTCCTGCCCGCTGAACTCCAGCCGCAGCGCGAGCGCCATGCGGGCGATGTCGCGGCGGCAGAACACGGCGTGACCGCGGGCCATGGCCAGCAGCGCCGCGACGGGCTCCGGCTCGCGTTCGACGAGGGCGCCCACCTCCTGCTCCCATGCCTGGAGGACCCAGGCGAGGGCGGCCAGGGTGAGCTCCTCCTTCCCCTTGAACTGGTGGTACAGCGCGCCGCGGGTGTACCCGGCGTCGGCGGCCACCTGCTCCAGGGCGAGGCCGCCGTAGCCGTACCGGGACAGACCGCGGGCGGCGGACTCCAGCAGGGCGCTGCGGGAGCGCGCACTGCGCGCGGCCTGCCCGGAGGGCCGGGCCGCGCGCGGCTCATGACGTACATTCATGTATGTATGTTAAGTCGCCCGGGCCCGGCGTGGCGGGAATTCGGCTCGATCCGCCGGCTCTCCGGTGGCCCGGCCGGGCCGTAGCCATGACGGGGCGCCGGGCTCCCGGTCCCTGCTCTCAGCCCTTGCCGAAGTGCACCGGGGGAAAGGCGCCCGCTGCCCTGAGGGTCTTGGTGAATCCGCCCGCCAGTTCAGTGAGGCGCGCGGTGGCGGCCGGGCCGAGGTGGTCGTACGGGGCGGCGTCGAGGCGGTCGGTGAGTGCCTCGGTCTCCTCGCGCAGGGTCGCGCCGGCCTGCGTGAGCTCGCCTGCCTCGTCCAGCAGGCCGCGCTCGCGCAACCGGTCCCGGGCGGTGTCCCACTGCTGCGCGGACCACCCGCGGGTCCGCATGAACAGGGCCGATGTCGGTGCCGTGCCGGTGGCGTTGTGCAGCACCAGCGCCTCGATGCCGGACAGGCCGGCGACCGCCAGCGCGGCGAGGTGGCCGTCACCCCGGTGCTCGCGCAGCAGTGTCGCGGCGTGCCACAGGGCCAGGTGCGGTTCCTCGGGTACGGGCAGGCCGGCGTTGGCGGCGTACAGCGGCCGTGCCTCCCGGCGGCAGGCTTCGGTGGCGTGCAGTGCCAGTTCGGCTGCCTCGATCATGTCCGCGGACGTGAGGGCCTCTTTCCCGAGCAGCCGCCGCAGTGTCCGGTCCGCGCCGCGCAGCCGTGCCGTGAGCACGTTCTGCGGTGTGGCGAGGGTCCACGCGGCGGGGATGTACCGCTGCACGTGTTCGTGGTTGAAGTTGTAGAACGTCGCGGTGACGGTGCCCGCGTCGACGGCTCCGAGCGGTGCCGCGCGGCTCGCGAGGTAGACCATCGCTCCGCGCTCCAGCCCGAGTGCCGCGAGTTCGTCCTGCGGCTCCGGTGCGAAGTACACCGATGCGTGCAGGGGGCTGACGGCGTTGTGGCAGCGGCGGCCCGCGCCCGCCTCGTAGGAAGTCATGCTGTGCCTCCGGTGTCGGTGATCAGGTGTGGTCGTGTGCCGGTGACCAGGAGCGGTCGTGGGGTCGTGCGGTCGTGCGCCCGGATGGGCGGGGTGCATCAGGCTTCGCCCGCGGTCTCGTGGTGGGGGCAGTCGGTCAGTGCGGCCGCGGTCCGGGTGAGGTGCCGGGTCAGCACCTCGGCTGCGGTGTCGGCGTCACGGGCGAGGGCCGCCTCCTCCAGCCGGCGGTGTTCGAGGAGGGCGTCCCGGCCGGGGCTGCGGTGCGCCGACCAGCGGCGGGCCAGCTCGCTCGCGGTCCACAGCCGGTCGAAGGTCTCCATCAGGACGAGGTTGCCGCACCCCTCCAGCAGGGTGCGGTGGAAGAGGCGGTGCGCCTCGGCCCATGCGCTGCTGTAGTGCCTGCCCTCCTCCGGTACGTACGCCGGCGTGCGGGCCAGACGGTGGTGGGCGGCCCGTACGCGGGCTTCCCAGTCCACGTCGCCGCGTTCGACGGACATGCGCAGCATGACCGGTTCGACGGTCCGGCGGGCCTCCGTGATCTCCTGCCAGCGGCGGTCGGAGTAGGCCGGGACGGCGAAGCCGCGGTTGGGCAGCCGGTCGGCGAGGCCGTCGCCGACCACCCGCACGAGCGCCTCGCGCACGACGGCCAGGCTCACGCCCTGCTCCTTGGCGAGGTCCTGGGGTTTGAGGGCGTCACCGGGGGCGTGGTCCCCGCGCATGATCGCATCCCGCAGGCGCATGTAGACCTGCTCGGAGAGCATCTGCTTCCCCGCCGGGGGCGAGGTCTGGGTCGTCTGAGTCATGGTCACATGATAGATGATCAGATCAATAATCGATTATGAGTTTTGAGATCGATCCAGACATCGTGGTCGACGCCCTTGACCCCCTTCGCGACCATCCGCTCGTACTCCTGGGGCTTGAGGCCTTGATCTGCTCGGCGGTCAGACGGCCGCCGAGGTGACAGGCGGGTACCCCGTTCCTCTGCTCCATGCCCTTGCGGGCGGCGGCCTCCTCCAGGAGGTCGGCCCGCTCCACCGCTGGTCGCCGTCGAACCGGATCCTGGACTCGCTGCCGGCGCGCGGCGCGAACCATCGCCGCCCTCCTGGAACTCGTCCAGGCCAAAGGCCGACGACACCGGCTGCTTCGTCGTCCGGCCGACCTCTAGCCCGCGCCGGGGCCCCGCGGCAGTCGTCGGGTGATCCGATCGAACAGCTCCGTCAGCGGCTCGCTGACCTCACGGCCGAACTCGGACAGGCCGTAGGTGACCTGAGGCGGCGTCGTCGGCTCGACCTCCCGCCAGACCAGGCCGTCCTGGACCAGCGCCCGCAGGGTCTGGGCGAGCATCTTCTCGCTGATGCCGCGGATGCTCTCGCGCAGCTCGAAGAAGCGCAGGTCGTTGCTCCGCAGGGAGATCAGCACCCAGACGCCCCACCTGCTGGTGATGTGGTCGACGACGTCGCGCGCCGGGCAGTCGGTGTGAAACACGTCATACCGACTGCCTGCCTCAGCCCCTCTGGACTGCACCCCTCCCGCCATGCCATGAGCTTACCTCCAGGTATGTCCTTACCAGGAGTTAGCCCGTCCTCCTAACGTCGGAGCCACCGAGGACATCTGACGAGGAGCTGATCATGATCGTGGTGACCGGAGCGACCGGGAACATCGGCCGGCCGTTGACGCAGGCGCTGACCGAGGCGGGGCAGCAGGTGACGGCGGTGTCGCGGCACTCGGCGGCGGTGCCGAACGGCGTCCGCCATCTGGCGGCCGACCTGGCCAGGCCGGCCGAGCTCAAGCCCGCGCTGGCCGGGGCGGCGGCGCTCTTCCTGCTGCTCTCCGGCGACCTGCACGCCGCCGGGGGCAACCCCGCCGACCTCATCGGCGAGGCCGCGGCTGCCGGGGTCCGTCGGGTCGTGCTGCTCTCCACCCAGGGCGTGGTGACCAGGCCCTTCGGCCCGACGCGGATCGCGATGCGCGAACTCGAGGACACGCTGCGGGAATCCGGTCTGGAGTGGGCGATCCTGCAGCCGGGCGGCTTCGCCTCCAACGCTCTCTGGTGGGCCGAGTCCGTCCGTGCGCAGGGGCTTGTCGCCGCGCCCTTCGGCGATGTCGGCGTGCCGGTCGTCGACCCGGCGGACATCGCGGAGGTGGCGGCGGCCTGCCTGCTGGACCACCGGCACGCCGGTGGCGTGTACCAGTTGACCGGCCCCGAGGTGATCACGCCCCGCCGGCAGGCGGCCGCGATCGCCGATGCGCTGGGCTCACCGGTGCGGTTCCACGAGCTCACCCGCGCCGAGGCCAGGGCCGCCATGAGCCGGGCCATGCCGGCGGAGCTCGCCGACGACACCCTGGACATCCTCGGCGCACCGAACCCGGCCGAACTGCGCATCAGCCCGGACGTCCAGCGGGTCCTCGGCCGCGCCCCGCGCCCGTTCTCGGCCTGGGCCGCCCGCAACGTCGCCGCCTTCCGCTAGGCAGTGTCCTGGCGATCACGAGCGGAGCCAGATGACGAGCGCGGCTGCTGTGACGGTTCCGAGGTAGACATGGCCGCGCTTGTCGAAGCTGGTCGCAACCGCGCGGAAGGTCTTCAGCTTGTTGATCGCCGCGGTAGGGCCGGGGGTCGGCCGAGCCGTGCGCTCCTCCACCGTCCGGTGGGAAGAGGAGGAGCGCCGGCGCCGGGTCAGACCAGGCGGGTGGTGGCGTAGAACTCGATCGCGGTGTGCTGGTACTCGGCCAGGCCGGGACTGACAGCCTCGTAGGCGACGCGCCAGGACGGGTTCTGCACGCAGCCGAGGCCCATGGCGCGGAACTCCTCAGGCGTGACGGGGTGCAGCTCGGCGAGCGAGCGGTACTGGGCGTCGATCTCGGCCTGGACGGAGTCGGCGGAGGCCGGGGTGCCGGCCGCCAGTAGCTCCGCGAGGCGGATCATCCCGGCCGTTCGCTCGCGCTGGCCCGCCTCGAGCTCGGCGGCGTTCATCGTCGCGGTGCGGCGGTTGGTCGCCTCGGCGAGCTCGGGGAAGTCCTGGAGGCCGTCCTCGTACTGGTCGGGCTGGATGCCCTCGAAGAGGTTCTCCGGGCGGTTGATGGTCATGGGCTGGCCGTCCTTTCGGGATCGCTCCAGGTCGGCGAGGGTGCGGGCGACGGTGGTGGCCAGGGTGTCCAGCCGGTCCCGTTCGGCGAGGAGACGGTGGTGGTGGCCGCGCAGGGCCTCCACCTCGTCCACCTGCTCGGAGAGGATTCGGCCGATGTCCGCGAGGCCGACGCCGAGCGCCCGCAGCACGAGGATCTGTTGCAGCGTCAGGAGCTGCGTCTCCCCGTAGTGCCGGTGCCCGTTGGCGGCGATCCGGGCCGGCGGCAGGAGGCCGATCTCGTCGTAGTGCCGCAACGTCCGGGTGGTCACGCCCGACAGCCGGGCCACCTCCGCGATCGACAGGTCCATCGTTCTCGTTCCGTACCTTGGTCTCGCCGGGCCGGTCGTTCCGGCCCTGGTCACGACCGTAGAAGCTGCCGCAGCGTCAACCGCAAGCCCGGGATCCACGCCCTGGCTAGGACACCCGGCTGCGCCCCGGTGCCATCGGCTACGAGCGAGGCTCCGCCGCCCTGGACGCCGCCGGGCATGTGTTCGTGCGCGCGGCCCGGACGCCATGGCTCCGTACAGGCGATCTGTCGGGATGGCCTGGTCGTCTCGGGCCGGCGACTGCTCCGGCCGTCCGCGCTGCTGCGTGCCCGGACGTGCGCGGATGGCCGACCAGGATGCCGTCGACGGTCCTCGGGAAGTTGAAGTCGTGTCGGGCCCGGGGTGAGGATGTGCTTCATGATCAACGACAAGTCCGCCGGACCGAGCCGCCGCTCGATACTCACGTGGGGCGGCACCACGGCGCTCGCCGCCGGCACCGTCCTGGCGGCCGGGGCCGGCCCGGCCGCCGCGCAGGCCCCCGCCGCTGCCGCCGAGACCGACCCCTCCGCCGCGCAGACCGCCACCCCCGCAGCGTCCTCCCCGGCGCTGCGTCTTCCCTGCCCCGTCGTCGACGTGAGCGCGCAGTCGCAACCGTGGCGGGTGGAGAAGACCCTTGAGGACGCCACCGTCCTGCAGTCCTTCGCCTTCGACAACGTCAACCGCCACGTCTACCTGGTCCAGGTCACCCAGGGCGGCCGAACGCTGTCCGGCGAGAGCGGGCCGGTGAGCGGGGCGGCGCGGGCCGCCAACGGCGACCTGACCATCACCAAGTGGGACTACGAAGGCACCAGTCTGGGCCGCATGCACCTGCGCGGCTGCGGCCACGGCGTGGGCATCGGCGTGGAACCGAGCGGCGGCGATGCGTACCTGTGGACGGAAGCGGCAGTCCCGCCCGTCCCGGACCCGGCGGTGTGGACGGACAACCCCGCAGCCGCAGCCCCGGGTTTCGGCACCAGGATCACCCGGTTCAAGTTCGAGAACGGCAAGGTGCTGGACAGCGCCTCCCTGGTCACCTACGAACCCGCCGGCCCGAGCACGTACAACGGG
The DNA here is from genome assembly GCF_040643935.1 of Kitasatospora sp. NPDC047058. Classification (NCBI taxonomy): domain Bacteria; kingdom Bacillati; phylum Actinomycetota; class Actinomycetes; order Kitasatosporales; family Streptomycetaceae; genus Kitasatospora; species Kitasatospora sp. NPDC047058. Next base: position 6,722 of record NZ_JBEYVJ010000340.1, read on the forward strand.
GTCGCCGTCGACCCGGTGCACGGCCGGCTGCTGCACCGCTACGTGCAGGACGGCACGGTCCGCTACCGGCTCCACGACCTCGACCAGGCGCGCAAGGGCGTCTTCAGCGAGCCGGTCGCCGAGATCGCGGAACCGCAGATCCAGGTCGACGCGTCACGCTACGGCCGGCCCACCTTCCAGGGCTTCACCGTGGCCGGCCGCTACCTCTATCTCCTCCACGGCGACCATTACGGCACGACCCAGCTCATCGGCGGCAAGGAGGTGGTCGTCTCCTCGAAGGACAACGGCGGCAACACCTTCATCACCTCGGTCGACCTCACCACCGGTCAGATCGTGAAGACCGCCCGTTCCATGGCCTTCGGCGGCGACGGCGTCGACTACCGGGAGCCGGAGGGGCTCGCCATCCAGATCCCCGAGCAGACCCGACTCGGCGTGTTCCGGCTCGTCTTCGGGTTCGCGTACGGCGCGGAGGGGGCACGGAAGGTCGCTCTCTACACCAAGGACGAGCTGCTGTAGCCGCGCCGGCGCCCGACAGGCCGCTGACGGTCGCCGGGCCCGCTCGCGTCCTCAGCTGCGCACGCTCGCCGGCACTGGCACTGGCACTGGCACTGGCACCGGCACCGCG
>NZ_JBEYVJ010000341.1:0-7308 GCF_040643935.1 Kitasatospora sp. NPDC047058
GCCCCCGCGCCGCGCGCGCCGGCCGGCTCCCCGGGGAGCGCGTCCGGGAACGCCTCCGGGAGCGCGTCGGCCGGGGCTCCCGGGGGCGCTCCGGCGGGCACGCCGGCGGGCGGTTCGGCGGGGGTGCCGTCCGGACCGTCCGGGCACTGACCGGGGCTCGGCCCTGCCGGAGGCCGGTCTGCGGTACGGTAACGTCTCCCTCCAGGCGATGCGGTAGCACGCCGGTTCGAGAAAAAACCGGGACGCCGTCCCGGGACGGTCGGTCCGATCCTCCGGCCGTCTCCGTCGGTGTAAGGGGATCAATGACCGATCTGGGTCGGGGCTACGGCCCCCAGGGCTCCGAGCCGTGGCATCCCGGTGACCCCGGGTACGGCGGTCAGCAGCCGGTCCCCGGCCAGCAGGACGGCCAGTGGCAGCAGCAGCCGCAGCAGTTCCAGCAGGGTCAGCAGCAGTACGACGGCGGCCAGCAGGGCTACCCGCAGCAGGGCGGCCAGACCTTCGGCGGCCAGCAGGGCTACCAGCAGCAGAGCTACCCGGGCGGGTTCCCCCAGGGTCAGCAGGTCCAGCAGCCGCAGCAGCCGCAGCAGTACGGCGGGCAGCAGCCGCAGCAGTTCCAGCAGGGCCAGCAGCAGTACGGCGGCGGCCAGCAGGGCTACCCGCAGCAGGGCGGCCAGACCTTCGGCGGCCAGCAGCAGGGCGGCCAGAGCTTCGGCGGTCAGCAGGGCTTCCAGCAGCAGGGCGGCCAGGGCTTCCCCGGCCAGCAGCAGAACTTCCAGGCCTTCCAGGGCCAGCAGCAGCCGCAGCAGGGGATGCCCCAGCAGGGCATGGGCCCGCAGGGTGCGGGGGCGCAGCCCGGCCCGCAGCAGGTACAGCAGCAGGCGCAGCAGCAGGCCCCGCAGCCGGGCGGGCGGGCCGCGCGGCGGCAGCAGCAGGCCGGGAACGCGGCCGGGCCGGGCCCGGACGGCATCGACTGGGAGGCGGAGGCCGCCGCCCTGGAGGCCGGTGCGAATCCGGCCGAGGCGGAGCCCGAGCCGGCCGAGGACGAGTGGGACGGCCAGCAGGACGACTACGCCGCGGACGGCGAGGACGAGCAGGGCGGCTTCCTCGGCGACGAGGACAACTCCCGCGAGGGCAAGAAGAAGCGCAAGGAGAAGGGCAAGAAGGCCGGCCGCCGCAACGGCGGTGCCTGCCTGCTGGTCGCCCTCGTCCTGCTCGGCGGCGCCGCCGGCGGCGGCTGGTGGGGCTACGGTTTCTACCAGGACCACTTCGGCCCGCCGCCGGACTACGTCGGCGCGGGCACCGGCACCGTTCAGGTGCAGATCAAGCAGGGCTCCAGCGGCGGCCAGATGGGCCTGACGCTGAAGGAGGCCGGCGTGGTGAAGAGCGTCGAGGCCTTCACCCAGGCGTTCGACAAGAACCCGAAGTCCACCACGATCCAGTGGGGCACCTACAGCATGCCCAAGGAGATGTCCGCCGAGGCGGCGGTGCAGAACCTGGTGGACGCCAACGGCGGCAACAAGCTGATCGTGCAGGAGGGCCTGACCGCCGCCGCGACCTTCGCCAAGATCGACGACAAGCTGCAGCTGGCCAAGGGCACCACGGCGGGCGTCGCCAAGGCGCAGGTCGCCAGCCTCGGCCTGCCCGCGTACGCCAACGGCAACATCGAGGGCTTCCTCTGGCCGGCCCGTTACTCGATCGCCGACGGCATGAAGCCCGAGGACCTGCTCAAGGACATGGTCAAGAACGCCACCGAGCGCTACGCGGGTCTGGACGGGGAGGCGGGGAAGATCGGCCTCAAGAACGGCTACGAGGTGGTCATCGAGGCGAGCATCCTGCAGGCCGAGGGCAACAACCGGGCGGACTTCGCGAAGATGGCCAGGACCATCCAGAACCGTCTCGCCGACGACGGCATCGTCAAGCACCGGCTCGGTATGGACACCACGCTGCAGTACTCGCTCGGCCGCAAGAACCTGGACAAGAAGGACATCGACGACGGGTCGAACAAGTACAACACCTACATCAACCAGGGCCTGCCGCCGGGGCCGATCTCCAACCCGGGCGAGGACGCCCTCAAGGCGGTGCTGAACCCCGCGGAAGGCAAGTGGCTGTACTTCATCGCGATGTCCCCGACCGAGACCCGCTTCGCGGAGACGGACAAGGAGCACGCGGCCAACGTCGAGGAGTACTGCAAGGCGGCCGGCCAGGCCTACGACAAGGCGCGCGGCCACTGCACCACCGCCAAGTAGCCCTCGCGGGCGAGTCGTTCACGGAGAACCAGCGTTGACCAGCAAGCACCGGGCCGCCGTCCTCGGCTCGCCGATCGCCCACTCGCTCTCGCCGGACCTGCACCGGGCCGCCTTCGCGGCGCTCGGGCTGGACGGCTGGCGCTACGACCGGTTCGAGGTGGACGAGGCCGCGCTGCCCGGCTTCCTCGCCGGGGTGGACGAGGCGGAGTGGGCGGGCCTGTCGCTGACCATGCCGCTGAAGCGGGCGGTCATCCCGCTGCTCGACGAGGTGAGCCCGACCGCGCGCTCGGTCGAGGCGGTGAACACCGTGGTGTTCACCGCCGACGGGCGGCGCACCGGGGACAACACCGACATCCCCGGCCTGGTCAACGCGCTGCGCGAGCGCGGCATCACCGGGGTGCCGGGTGCGGCGGTGCTCGGTGCCGGGGCCACCGCCTCCTCGGCGCTGGCGGCGCTGGCCCAGATCTGCACCGGCGAGGTGACGGTCTACGTGCGCAGCCCCGAGCGGGCGCGCGAGATGGCCGAGCTGGGCGAGCGGCTGGGCGTCGCCGTCCGGACCGCGGACTGGGAGCGCGGTGCCGAGGCGCTGGCCCAGCCGCTCACCGTCTCGACCACCCCGGCGGGGGCGACGGACGCCTTCGCGGCCGGGCTGCCGGCCGTGCCCGGCGCGCTGTTCGACGTGCTGTACCACCCGTGGCCGACGGCACTGGCCGCGGCCTGCGCGGAGCGCGGCGCGACCGTGCTGGGCGGGCTGGACCTGCTGGTGCACCAGGCGGTGCTGCAGAGCGAGCTGTTCACCGGCCGGACGCCGGGCCCGCTGGCCGCCGTCCGGGCGGCGGGCGAGGCGGCGCTCGCGGCGCGCTGACGCGCGTGGACGGAGCGGCGTGCCGCGTCATGGAGGCACGTCGTGCCGTGCAGGCTGGTCATGCCGCAGCGCCTTTCCGTGCCGTAGTGGCGTGTCGTGCCGCCGCGGCGTGCCGCGTCACAGTGGCGCGTCCTGCCGGTCGGCGCTGACCTGCGGAACCGTTGCCCGGCCGGACACCCGGCCGGCCGCGTCCGCCCGTCGGCCGGTCGCTGTCCGTCACCCGGACTGTGCCCCCGGGTGCGCCCGGGGCATGAAAGGATTCAGGGACAAGGCACGTCCGGGCCGGTCGCGGCTGCACCCGTGGCCGGTCCGCTGATGAAGGAGCTCCGTTGGGTACGTTGCGCTGGCTGACGGCGGGGGAGTCGCACGGCCCCGCACTCGTCGCGACGCTGGAGGGCCTGCCCGCCGGTGTACCGGTCACCACCGCCGTGGTGGCCGACGCGCTGGCGCGCCGCCGGCTCGGCTACGGTCGCGGCGCACGGATGAAGTTCGAGCAGGACGAGGTCACCTTCCTCGGCGGGGTCCGGCACGGCGAGACCATGGGCAGCCCGGTGGCGGTCATGGTCGGCAACACCGAGTGGCCGAAGTGGGAGCAGGTCATGTCGGCCGACCCGGTCGACCCGGAGGTGCTGGCCGGCCTCGCCCGCAACGAGGCGCTGACCCGCCCGCGCCCCGGCCACGCCGACCTGGCCGGCATGCAGAAGTACTCGATCGAGGAGGCCCGCCCGATCCTGGAGCGCGCCAGCGCCCGCGAGACGGCCGCCCGGGTCGCGCTCGGCGCCGTCGCCCGCGCGTACCTCAAGGAGACCTGCGGGATCGAGATCGTCAGCCACGTGGTCGAGCTGGCCGCGGCCAAGGCCCCGGCCGGCGTGCTGCCGCTGCCGTCCGACGAGGCCCGGCTGGACGCCGACCCGGTGCGCTGCCTGGACGCCGACGCGTCCAAGGCGATGGTCGCCGAGATCGACCAGGCCCACAAGGACGGCGACACGCTCGGCGGCGTGGTCGAGGTGCTCGCCTACAACGTGCCGGTGGGCCTCGGCTCGCACGTGCACTGGGACCGCCGGCTGGACGCCCGGCTGGCCGCCGCGCTGATGGGCATCCAGGCGATCAAGGGCGTCGAGGTCGGCGACGGCTTCGAGCTGGCCCGCGTCCCCGGCTCCAAGGCGCACGACGAGATCGTGCCGACCGCCGAGGGCGTCAAGCGCACCTCCGGCCGCTCCGGCGGCACCGAGGGCGGCCTCTCCACCGGCGAGCTGCTGCGCGTGCGCGCCGCGATGAAGCCGATCGCGACCGTCCCGCGCGCCCTGCAGACCCTGGACGTGCGCACCGGCGAGCCCGCCAAGGCGCACCACCAGCGCTCCGACGTCTGCGCCGTGCCGGCCGCGGGCATCGTCGCCGAGGCGATGGTCGCCCTGGTCCTGGCCGACGCGGTGAACGAGAAGTTCGGCGGCGACCACGTCTCCGAGACCCGCCGCAACGTCCAGGGCTACCTGGACAACCTGATCGTCCGATGACCAGCCCCCTGGTGGTGCTGGTCGGCCCGCCCGGCAGTGGCAAGTCCACCGTCGGGCGGGTGCTCGCCGAGCGCCTGGGCGTCGGGTTCCGGGACACCGACGCGGACATCGAGCAGCTGGCCGGCAAGCCGATCCCGGAGATCTTCATCGACGAGGGCGAGCCGCACTTCCGCGAGCTGGAGACGGCCGCCGTGCGCACCGCCGCCGGGACCCACGGCGGCGTGCTCGCGCTCGGCGGCGGCGCGGTGATGGCCGACGCCACCCGGGAGCTGCTGCACGAGCTGCCGGTGGTGTTCCTGGAGGTCCCGCTCGCCGACGCGGTCAAGCGGGTCGGCCTGGACGCACCCCGCCCGCTGCTGGCCGTCAACCCCCGGGCCCGTTGGCGCGAGCTGATGGAGGCCCGCCGCCCCCTCTACCTGGAGGTGGCGACCGCCGTCGTCGACACCGCAGGCCGCACGCCCGAGCAGGTCGCGGACGCCGTACTGGAAGCACTGGAGCTGAAAACCCCCCATGACTGACATCGTCAGGATTCACGTCGGCGGCAGTGCCGGCCACGACCCGTACGACGTGCTGGTCGGGCACCAGCTGCTCGGCGAGCTGGCGCCGCTGATCGGCACCCGGGCCAAGCGGGTCGCGCTCATCCACCCCGAGGCGCTGGCCGCCACCGCCGACGCGATCCGCGAGGACCTGCTCGGCGAGGGCTACGAGGCGATCGTCCTCCAGGTGCCCAACGCCGAGGACGCGAAGAGCGCCGAGGTCGCCGCGTACTGCTGGTCGGTGCTCGGCCAGACCGGCTTCACCCGCAGCGACGTCGTCGTCGGCCTGGGCGGCGGCGCCACCACCGACCTGGCCGGCTTCGTCGCCGCCACCTGGCTGCGCGGGGTCCGCTGGATCTCGATGCCCACCACGCTGCTCGGCATGGTCGACGCGGCGGTCGGCGGCAAGACCGGCATCAACATCGCCGAGGGCAAGAACATGGTCGGCGCCTTCCACCCGCCGGTGGGCGTGCTGGCCGACCTCGACACGCTGGAGACCGTCCCGAAGCACGACTACGTCTCCGGCCTCGCCGAGGTCATCAAGTGCGGCTTCATCGCCGACCCGGTCATCCTCGACCTGATCGAGGCCGACCCGGAGGGCGCCAAGACCCCCGCGGGGCCGCACACCGTCGAGCTGATCCGCCGGGCCATCCAGGTCAAGGCCGACGTGGTCTCCGGGGACCTCAAGGAGTCCGGCCGCCGCGAGATCCTCAACTACGGCCACACCCTCGGCCACGCCATCGAGCGCAACGAGCGGTACAAGTGGCGGCACGGCGCCGCGATCTCCATCGGCATGGTCTTCGCCGCCGAGCTCGGCCGGCTGGCCGGCCGGCTGGACGACGAGACGGCCGACCGGCACCGCAGCGTGCTGGCCTCGGTCGGCCTGCCGCTGACCTACCGCGCGGACGCCTGGCCGAAGCTGCTGGACGCCATGAAGATCGACAAGAAGTCGCGCGGCGACCTGATCCGCTTCATCGTCCTGGACGGCCTGGCCAAGACCTCGGTGCTGGAGGGTCCCGACCCGTCGCTGCTGGTCGCCGCCTACGCGGAGGTCTCCTCGTGACCCGGGTGATGGTGCTCAACGGCCCCAACCTCGGCCGGCTCGGCAGCCGCGAGCCGGACGTCTACGGCGCCACCTCGTACGCGGGGCTGGTCGAGCGCTGCACCGTGCTCGGCAAGGAGTTCGGCTTCGAGGTCGAGGTACACGAGACCAACTCCGAGCAGCAGATGGTGGAGTGGCTGCACGAGGCGGCCGACGGCCGGGTGCCCGTGGTGATCAACCCGGGCGCCTTCACCCACTACTCGTACGCGATGCGCGACGCCGCGGCCCAGCGGACCGCGCCGCTGATCGAGGTGCACATCTCCAACCCGTACGCCCGGGAGGCCTTCCGGCACACCTCGGTGATCGCCGCGGTCGCCTCCGGCACGATCGCCGGGTTCGGCCTCGGCTCGTACGAGCTGGCCCTGCGCGCACTCGCGGAGCAGCTCACCACCCGCTGAGGGGCGGCTGACCTCGTCAGAGGCCCGGCGGCGGACTGTGCCCGCCGCCGGGCCGACGTGTAGTGTCCCCGCTGAAAGAAGTCGGGAGGTGACCGTGACGCAGTACGCCGGGGGTGGACAGGTCCCCCCACGTCCCGTCGCTCCGCCGGCCCCGCCGTACCCCGGCACCGCGACCGCGGGACCGGCTCCGCAGGCCCCGTCCCCGGCCGGACCACCACCGACCCCGTCCCCGGCCGGACCGCCGCCGGGCCCGCACCCGGTGCCGGCACCGGCCCCGCACGCGGCGACGCAGCCCGTGCCGCAGGTGACCGGGCGGCCGCCGTACGGCTCCCCGCCCGGGCCCGCGCCCGTACCGCCCGCGCCAGCCCCGGCTCCCGCCCCCGCACCTCCTGCGCCCGCGCCCGCCCCTGCCCCCGCGGCGCCCGCATCCGTGCCCTCCGGTGCCACCGGGCACTTCCTGCTGCCCTCCGGGACCCCCGTCCAGCTCCCGGCCCACCCGCCGCAGCAGCACGCGCCGGCCGGGCCGCTCGCCGTGCTGCTGATCGGCCCGGCCGGCGCCGGCAAGACTGAACTGATCGGCCCCATCAACGCCGAGCTGCAGGCACGCCAGCAGCAGGCCGCCCAGGTCCGGACCGAGCTGCTCGGGC
>NZ_JBEYVJ010000342.1:0-7299 GCF_040643935.1 Kitasatospora sp. NPDC047058
GCCGGAGCCCGATCGGGCGACGGCCAGCGGGTCGCCGGCAACGGCGCCCAGCACGGCGAGACGGCCGAGGCCGCAGGCCGGGCCGAGACCGCCGGCCGGACCGAGAACGTCGGCCGGACCGAGGGCGATCCGCGGACCCCCAAGATCCGCGCGACCGCCGCCGTCGGCAAGGCGCACTGACCGGTTCGTCCGGCGGTGGGGGCGGGGGCGCCGGGGGGGGTCGGGGCGGGGTCCGGGGGGGGGGCGCGGCGGGGGGCGGGGGGCGGGGGGCCACCCCCCCCGGGGGGCGGCCGGGCCCCCCCCCCCCCGCCACGCGGCCGGCCCTCGTCGACCCGCTCGACCGTCTTCGAAGGTGTTCGGGTCGGCGAGCGCATCGAACACACGAGCCATGGAAGAGTCGACGCCCCTGGCGCAGTGGATCTCCAGCAAACAGCCCGTGACAGGTAAAACGAGCAACTGCACGTTGGTGTCAGATTTATCGATCACCTGGTGACAACCGCAGTGATCCATCGGCCGACCCAGGCCAGCACCTCCAACATGGCTTGGTGACAACTAACGCGATCCGGCACACGCGCGCTCCGACATCAGCCTGATGGCCCGATGTGGCGTGGCCGGCCGCCGAGACCCGCCCGGCTACGGTGATCACCCCCGCTCCCCGAGGACACCCATGCGCCCTGCCCGTTTCCAGCAGCTGCTCCTCGACGCCGCGGCCGGCCTGCCCGGCGTGGCCGCGAAGGCTCTCGCCGACGCCGGCCACACCCGCCATCCGTACGGCATCGCCGTCGAGGCCGACGGCCGGACCTCGCTGTGGCAGGTGGTCGGCATCGGCGCCCCCGGCAGCAGGTGGGCCGACCCGGAACCCGAGCCGGTCCTCGGCACCAAGCCCGCCAGCGTGGACGTGCCCGCCCCGGCCGGCGACCCGGCCTCGGTCGAACACGCCCTCGTCGCCGCGCTTCTCGCCGCCGACCCCGGCGAGATCGCCGCAGCCGAGATCTACTCCGACCTGCCCCGCCCCCCGGCCGTCGGGCACGGGGCGACGATCGACTTCCACGACGGCTCCCGCGTCTTCATCAACCACGTCCGCTGATCCAGGCCGTCCGGCCGCGCGGTCCCGCCCCGGCGCCCGTACAGTCCGAGACGATGGCCACCAGCAAGCCCTCCCCCGCCTTCGACGTGATCGCCGACGGGCTCTACCTCCTCGCCCCGGCCGACTTCACCGCGGCCCGCACCCGGCACGCCGACGAACTCAAGAAGACCGACCCGGCCCTCGCCAAGCGGATCCGCGCGCTGCACCGCCCCACCCAGGCCGCGTGGGCCGCGAACCTCCTCGCCCACCACCACCGGGACCAGGTCGAACAGCTCCTCGGCCTCGGCCAGGCCCTGCGGGACGCCCAGCAGCACCTCGCCGGTGCGCAGCTGCGCGAGCTCGTCGAGCAGCGCCGCCGTCTGGTGCGGGCGCTGACCGAACAGGCGGGAAGGGACGCCGCGGCGGCCGGCCATCCGCTTGGCGCGGGCGCCGTCACCGACCTGGAGCGGACGCTGAGTGCCGCGCTCGCCGACCCGGAGGCCGGACGGGCCCTCGCCGAGGGCCGGCTGACCGCCGCGCTGGACCCCGTGCTGTGGCCGGGCGCCGCCCCCGGCGTGCCGGAGGCGGCGCCCGGCAGACAGCGGCGGGCGACGAAGAAGGCGCCCCTGCCGACGCACGGGCCGCGGCGGCCCAGGAGGAAGCCGAGCGGCAGCGTCGACGCGAACTGGAGCGGGCACGGGAGACGGTGGCCGCGGCCGAACAGGCTCAGGACGCGGCCGACGCCCGTGCCCGGGCCGCCGCAATGGTGCTCGCCGACGCCGAGGCGGCCCGGCAGCAGGCGCAGGGCGAGGCCGAACAGGCGCGGGTCGCGCTCGCCGACGCCCAGGAGCGCGACACCAGCGCCCGGGACGCTCTCGCCCGTGCCGAGGAGCTGGTCAAGTCCGCCCGGGACGAGGCACGCGGGGCCGCCGAGCAGGCCGACAGCGCGCGGGACGCCTTCCGGCTGGCGGCCGGGCGGCTGCACGCCCTGGAGCCCGGCAGCCACACCGAAACGTAGCCGCAACGCGTCGCACCCGCGCGGTCGGGGTTTGGGCAGGCGGGTGGCTGCCCAGGTGCCAGGTAGGACGCCGCCGCCGAGCGAGGCCGAACTCGGGGCCCTGGGCCTCCAGCTCGGCCGCGAAACACTCTGGCTCCGCCCACGCCTGTCAGCCCTCCTCCAACAACTCGTCCACGAACGCTTCCCCGGCCTTCGCCCCTCCAGCCCGCCCAGCTCGAACACGCTGCAACGGCGCCTCCAACGCCTCGGTGTCCACAGCACCGGCAAGGCACGCAACGGCGCCTGGCTGGCCCTTGTCGGCGCGGTCCACTGGAAGATGCTCGCCGACCTCCTGGGCGCCGCAGACGGCACCGCCCACCACTGGCACAAATGGAACGGAGGCGACCGCGCCGGCTACGTCGCCAGCCGGCTTCGAGCAGCACAAGCCCCGACGAGCCCCGAGTAGAAGCACTACTGGCAGTCACCAACGCCAACCCGGCAGGAACAAGCATTGCCTGCCGTCAGTACCCGACTGTGACGGTTGATGCCCGGCTCGGCAGCGCCAAGGAGGTCGGCCAACTCTCGTCGAACGCCCTGCAGCTCGCGGTGTGAGATGAGGGTGCACCGAGTTCGATCTCGGCATGAGTTCTGTAGTACCTCTGGCAGGCCTCTTCGATTCATCCGTTCTCTCCATGCCTCCTCCTTCCCGCGAGTAATTTGTCGGTGTGGTCACCACAGGACGGTGACAGGAGGAGGGATCCGATGGGGCAGCAGTTGGCGCGGGTGCCGCTGGACGGCGGGGGTTCGATCCTGGTCGAAGCTGTGGACAGTGCGGTCGGACCAGTGAAGGCGAGCCGTGTCGGCGATGCGATCCGTGAGCTGCCGGTGGGGCTGGGTGCGGCCCTGGAGCCGGTGACCGACCTGGCCCGCACCGTGCTGGCGCGGTTGCGCGATGCGGGGCCGGCGGAGCTGGAGGTCGAGTTCGGAGTAGACCTTGCCACAGAGGCCGGGGTTGTGATCACCAAGACGGCCGCGAGCTGCCATCTGACCGTGAAGCTGACATGGCGCAAGGAGGACGCCGACACCGGCGCCGGTCCCACCCACGCACCGGGTACCACGTCGACGGACTGATCCCGTGGATGCCGGGCACGACGCCCGCACGTTCGATGTGCTGACCGCCGCGGTCGCCCAGATCCGCGGCGGGAACGAGGTAGTGCTGGGAACGGGCTTCCTGATCGCCGAGAACCTACTCGTCAGCTGCGCACACGTCCTGGCCGCGGGTGGCTACGGCCCCGGGGATTCGGTGCAGTTGCGGTTCCCACGTCTGCCCGGTGTCCCGGCGCCGACGGGCCGGGTGCTGGAGGAGGGGTGGCGCGACCCGGAGGAGCAGGACATCGCCCTGGTCCTGCTGGACGACGTGCCGGCGGGCACGGCCCCGCTGGTGCTGGGATCGGCGATGGGCTGCCGCAGGCACCAGGTTTGCTCGCTCGGCTTCCCCGTCGTGGCCCCGCCGGAGGGGCATTTCGGCTCGGGCACGGTCGTGGGGCTGTTGCGGGCTCCCGACCGGGCCGGTGATCTGCTGCAGTTGACCGATGCCAACGATATGACCACCGGGTTCAGCGGTGGACCCGTCCTCGACGAGACGACCGGCCTGGTGGTCGGCATGGTCACCGCGATCACGCCGCCCGACGACTACGGCCGGGGCCAGAACATCGCCTACGTCACACCGACCGAAGCACTGCGGGAGGCATGGCCCGCGCTCGATGTGGGCGACGTGTCGCCGTACCGGGGACTGGAGCCGTTCGCCGCCGAGCACGCCCGCTGGTTCCACGGCCGCGATGAAGCGGCGCACCAGGTTCTGGCGAGGTTGGGGGATGGGCCGATGGTAGTGCTGCTGCTCGGGCCCTCGGGAGCGGGCAAGTCCTCCCTGGTCCAGGCAAAGGTGCTGCCCGAGCTGACTGCCGGGCGGCTGCCGGGCAGCCATCTTTGGCGCCAGACGGTCGTACGGCCCGGCCCCGACTTGGAGGCCGCCCTCGAACAGGCCCGGCTGCCCACGGACCTCGGCCTGGCCCGTGAGCGCGTGGTGCTGGTCGTCGACCAGTTCGAGGAACTCCTCGCATCCACGGACGAACCTCGGGTGAGGGCCCTCACAGCCCTCACCTCCCTTGCCGGGGCAATCCTGTCCACCACTCCCGCGCCCGACCTGGTCCTCGTCCTCGTCATGCGCGACGACTTCTACCCCCGACTGTCCGCCCTGGCCCCCAGGCTGCTGCGGGCCGTACTGGACGCAGGCGCTGTACTCAACCTGCCCACCACACTGGCCAGTACGGAACTGACCGCGATCGTCACCAAACCCGCCGCCGACCTGAAGGTCCACTTCGAAGCGGGGCTGGCACAGCAGATCGTCTCCGACGTCCTGGCCCTCAACCCCCACACCACTGTTGCCTTCGAGGCCCCGGCCACCGTACTGCCGCTTCTGGAAGTCGCACTCAGCCGGCTCTGGGACAGCCGCCTCGACCACGACGGCCGCCTCACCCACGACGCCTACCGCCACATCGGCGCCGTGACCGGAGCCCTGGCCGGCTGGTGCGACAACGCCCTGCGCGAACTCGACGAACCACAGCAGCGCATCGCCCAACGGGCACTCACCGCCCTGGTCCGCCCCGCCGACGAGGCCCTGAACATCCCGGCAGCACGCCAAAAGCTCCCACTCGACGAGCTGCGCGAACTCGCCGCCGACAACGGCACACCCCAAGCACTCGAAGCCGTCGACGAGGTCCTGGCCGTACTCTCCCAGCACCGCATCATCACCACCGACCGGTTACGCCAACCGAAGCCGGCAGCGGCTTTGGAAGCAATCGACCCAACTGTCGGAACACCGATGGCCGAACTGATCCACGACGCCCTCATCCGCGACTGGCCCACCCTGTGCCGCTGGATGAAGCAGGACGCCCGGTTCTACGACTGGCTCCACCGCATCCGCACCCAGTACACCCGCTGGCAGGAACAGCACGATCCCCAGGACCTGCCTGCGGGAACGCTCCTCGCCGACGGCACGGACCTGGTAGGCCAGCGCCGCCTGCCCGCCGAACTCGCAGCGTTCCTGAATGCGGGCCGACGCCGCCAGCAAGCCGCCGTACGGCGTAGCAGGCGCCTCAGCTCCATTCTGGCAATCCTCCTCGCCCTCGCCCTACTAGCCTCCGGAATTGCCTTCTGGCAACGGCAGGCAGCCATCACTGCCCAGCACACTGCGCAGTCCCAACAGCACACCGCGCAGTCCCGGCAACTCGCCGCCCAGTCGACCGTCCTCCTCGACACCGACCCTGACCTCGCCTCCCTGCTCGCCGTCGCCGCCTACCGCACCGACCCGACTTCGGAAGCCGCCAACGCCCTCAACGCCGCCGCCGCCCTCCCCCTGCACCGCCGACTCACCGGGCACACTGGCATCGGGGCCTCGGTGGTGTTCAGCCCCGACAGCCGGACCTTCGCAATCGCAAGCGCCGACGGCACTGCGCGGCTGTGGGACGTGGCCACCGGCAAAACCACCGCCACCCTCACCCACCCCACAGGCCCCGTGCACTCGGTGGTGTTCAGCCCCGACGGCCACACCCTCGCCACCACCAGCGACGACGGCACTGCGCGGCTGTGGGACGTGGCCACCGGCAAAACCACCGCCACCCTCACCAATCCCACAGGCCCCGTGCACTCGGTGGTGTTCAGTCCCGACGGCCACACCCTCGCCACCGCGGGTAACTACGACGGCACCGCACAACTGTGGGACACCGCCACCGGCAAACTCATTTCCACCCTCACCGGCCACACCGACACCGTGTACTCGGTGGTGTTCAGTCCCGACGGCCACACCCTCGCCACCGCGCGTAGCTTCGACGGCACCGCACGACTGTGGGACGTGGCCACCGGCAAACTCATTTCCACCCTCACCGGCCACACCGACACCGTGTACTCGGTGGTGTTCAGCCCCGACAGTCGGACCTTCGCCACCACCAGCGACAGCACCGCACAACTGTGGGACACGGCCACCGGCAAACTCATTTCCACCCTCACCGGCCACACCGACACCGTGTACTCGGTGGTGTTCAGCCCCGACGGCCGCACCCTCGCCACCACCAGCAGCGACGGCACCGCACGACTGTGGGACGTGGCCACCGACAAAACCACCGCCACCCTCACCCACGCCACAGGCCCCGTGCACTCGGTGGTGTTCAGTCCCGACGGCCGCACCCTCGCCACCGCCAGCAGCGACGGCACCGCACGACTGTGGGACGTGGCCACCGACAAAGCCATTTCCACCCTCACCGGCCACACCGGCTCTGTGGAGTTGATGGTGTTCAGTCCCGACGGCCGCACCTTCGCCACCGCCAGCAGCGACGGCACCGCACGACTGTGGGACGTCGCCACCGACAAAACCATTTCCACCCTCACCGGCCACACCGGCCCCGTGTACTCGGTGGTGTTCAGTCCCGACGGCCGCACCCTCGCCACCGCAGGCAGCGACAGCACCGCACGACTATGGGACGTGGCCACCGACAAAACCACCGCCACCCTCACCCACCCCACAGGCCCCGTGCACTCGGTGGTGTTCAGTCCCGACGGCCGCACCCTCGCCACCGCAGGCAGCGACAGCAGCGTACGACTGTGGGACGTGGCCACCGGCAAAACCACCGCCACCCTCACCGGCCACACCGACACCGTGTACTCGGTGGTGTTCAGTCACGACGGCCGCACCCTCGCCACCGCAGGCAAGGACAACACTGCGCGGCTGTGGGACGTGGCCACCGGCAAAACCACCGCCACCCTCACCGGCCCCGTGTACTCGGTGGTGTTCAGTCCCGACGGCCGCACCCTCGCCACCGCCAGCAGTGGCAGCACCGCACGACTGTGGGACGTGGCCACCGGCAAAACCACCGCCACCCTCACCGGCCACACCGGCGCTGTGAGCTCGGTGGTGTTCAGTCCCGACGGCCGCACCCTCGCCACCGTGGGTAACTTCGACGGCACTGCGCGGCTGTGGGACGTGGCCACCGGCAAAACCACCGCCACCCTCACCAACCCCAGAGGCCCTATGTACTCGGTGGTGTTCAGTCCCGACGGCCGCACCCTCGCCACCGCCAGCTACGACGGCACCGCACGACTGTGGGACGTGGCCACCGGCAAAACCACCGCCACCCTCACCGGCCACACCGGCGCTGTGAGCTCGGTGGTGTTCAGTCCCGAC
>NZ_JBEYVJ010000343.1:0-7230 GCF_040643935.1 Kitasatospora sp. NPDC047058
GATCAGCGCGCGGGCGCCGGTCACCACGTGCGAGCGGTTGAGCTTGGTGGAGACGTGGAACAGCCGCTCGAGACGAGCAGGCTGTCGGTCTGCGTCATCGCCCACGACCTCACGACCGACCGGATCGCCACCGTCCACTACGCCCAGCGCAGTTGGATGCCGGGCGCCGTATGGACGCTCCCCGGTGGGAAGGTCGACCCCGGTGAGGAGATCCCCGACGCCGCCGCCCGGGAGCTGCGTGAGGAAGCCGGGCTCATCGCCCGGCCGTCCGACCTGCGCCTGGTGCACACCATCCAGGTCAAGGAGGGCTGGGACGGGCACGGCGGGTTCATGCTGTTCGTCTTCACCACCAGCGAGTTCGCGGGCGAGTTGGTCAACCTCGAGCCGGACAAGCACCTGGAGGTGCGCTGGCACCCCGCTGCCGACGTCCTGCCCAGCCCGATGTTCCCGATCTCCAAGACCGCGGTGGAGGCGTACCTGGCCGGCGGGCCCGCATTCTCCACCCACGGATTCGACCCGGCCTCCGGAGAACGGCAGCTCGTCGAGAGGTGACCGGCGCCCGCCGGCACCGTGCCGGCCGGCTCGTCGCCGCCCGGTCCGCACCGAATTTCCACGGCTACGCCGAACCCTGACGGCGCCGGCGCCCCACCACCGCGATCCCCCACTGCGAAAGGGAGAACGTGACCAGCAGGGACACGCCGATGAGTGCGGACTCGCGCCGCTACTACGACCGCAAGCGCGCGGGTGTGCTGTGGGCTCTTGGCGCGACGGGCGGCCCTACCAAGCTGCCCCGCCCACAGTCCAGAACGGATGGGTGCCACCAGGCGAGGTGAGCCGCCTGAGACTGACATGTCGGCGAACTCACCTGCCGTGGCTGTCGTTGTTGCACCCCAACGCGGTCGCCTCACCGACAGCAGCAATCAGTTGGAGCGGGAACTCCGGATCGGCCTGGCCGATGGCCAACGCGAGCCAGCGGTCGGTGGGTGGCAGCTTCCATACCTGCATGGTCCCGGCGACCATGCTCAAGAAGGAGAGCGGCTCAGGTGCGATGTAGTCGGGGTCGGGATGGTCGAACCGAGGAATTGGAAAATCCTGTGGACTGATCGGACCGCCCAAGGACCGGTCGGTCAAGCAAGCGGCTTGCGGTAGCGGACGTGCTCGTTCTGCCGCCGGAACCCCACGCTCTCGTAAAGGTGGTAGGACCGGTGCGGATTCGCCGTGCCCGTGAACAGCCGGGCGGTCGTTGCACCCTGCTCACGAAGGCTTCGCAGCCCGTCCAGCAGCAGGGCCCGGCCGATTCCGAGGCGTCGCTGGTCCGTCCGGACACTCAGCTCTTCGATCTCGCCCACGGTGTGGTCGTGGCGGCGGACGGAGCAGAGGGCGACGCCGACCATGTCCTGCCCGTTCCATGCAGCCCTCCAGCATGTCGGGTCGGCGGTGTCGACGAAGTCCTGGAACGGCCATTTCTGAGTGAAACCGGCATCCGCATACGAATCGACGACCGTCCTCCAGGCTGCACGGTAGTGGCTTGCCCCGATCGGTCCCGTCCGTATCCCGGCCGGCAGCTCGCTGTCCCGCTCGGGCAGCTGCTGCAGATCGCCCAATTCCATCTCGACCAGGCTGAAGACACGTCGGTAGCCGGCTGCGAGGAGAAGGGCGGTGGCGTCCTGCTCGGAGACCAGAGCGTTCGCGCCGATCACTGCCGTCCGAGTCGTTCCATGCTGTTCGACGAGCTGGTGGATCCGCTCCTCGGCCCAGCTCAGCATGGCTGAGCCGATGCCCTGGCGGCGATGCTGGGGCAAGAGGTAGCCGCGGTGCAGGTAGAGCCACGTATCGTCCTGCTCTTGCCACCACCGGATCGTCGAGTAGCCGACGACTCTCCCGTCGTGTACCACCAGGGTCTGGTTCTTGGACGGCTCCTCCAGCTTGGCGGAGGCTTCGGCGATCTCGGCTGCCGTCGGGAGCCCTTCCACAACCGAATGGGCATCGACCCCGTCATGTTCAGCACACCCCAGCCGCACCGCGGCCATGGCGCCGTGGTCTTCGCCGCCGTGATACGGCCGGAACCCGAAGCCGACCGGAAGGTCCCGTCCTGGTGTGTCATCCGACATGACCGGATGGTCTCGAACTTCGAGGCAGGTCCGCCACCCTATTCATGCCGCGGTCGTCTGCGGACGTTCAACGAGTTGACCGCGTTCGAAGCGGGCCCTTGCGCGGACGAGGGCGACAATCGGTTGACGTGTGATCGGGCTGCGGTGGGCTCCTCCCGTTCGACCAGGAGGGCCGTTCTTGAACTCGGCTCCGGAGCGGACGAGGGCGACGAGGGATGCGCCCCACATGTCCTCTGCACCACCACTCCGGATCCGCACGGCCCGGTGGCTCCCCGCAGCGGCACTGGCCGGACCTGACCTGGGCTCGGCTCCGGTGGCGGCAGTCCGGTAGATTCTGCGGGCAGCTGATCGGCGCACGAAGCTGCCGGGTGCAGCAGGTTCGACACGGGGGGCAGTGGGTGCGGAGCGGACACACGCAGGAGCGTCGCCGGGAGGCTCTGCTGGAGTGCTGGCGTGCGATCGAGCTGTTCAGCCCGCCGAGCATCCCGTCGCTGCCGCGCCGACGCCGCGCCGCGCGTTCCGGTCCCTCGGACGAGTACGTCGTGGACGTGACCCCTCAGCCGGGCCAGGCACTCCTGCCCCTGCCGTGGGACTCGGACCACCCGGCCACCGCCAAGCGCCGGGCACCGTACGGGAAGATGTGGCGCCACGAGGTGTACGGCGGACTCTTCGATCTGGAGCTGCTTCGCCAGGCGATGATCGCGGTGCTGCCGGAAGGAACCGACCCCGACCCCGGAGTGCCGGATTCGGAGCTGGTGTTGTCCGGGCAGAGTGCGATGTTCGCACTGGTCCTGGACGAAGAGGGCCGGCCGGTCGACGACACCTCGGTGATCTCCGCGTGCGCGTGGGCCACCGGCCGGCTCTTCGATCCCGGGCCGGCCGCACCGGGGTGGCTGGACGGCTTCGACGACCTGAACGAAGCCTTCGGCGCCGCGATCGACACGCTGGCCGCCACTGCCGTCCCCTACGCCCAGGGGCCCGGCGCCGTGACCGCCCATCAGCCCCACCCGCCGACGCCGACGGACCCCTCACCGGCGTCAAGGCCCCCTGGCTGGCAGCAGTTGCTGGCCGAGATCCTGGGCGGTGCGGCCGTGGGCGCGGTCGGGGCACTGTTCGGCGAGGTCGTCGGCGCAGCGGTGCAGGGTGCGGCGGAGCCGCTCGTCCGGCGCGCCGCCGACTGGGCGGCCGCCCGCCGTCCCGCCACGGAGCTCGCGGAGCACCCGGAGCACGCGGAGGAGGACGGCCGTTCGGTCGACGCCGTACACGCCGCTGCCGCGGAGCCCGCGCCACCGGCTCCGGGTGCGCTGACGGAGGAGGACGATGCCGGTCCTCGGGCGGTACGGCTGGCCGACCTGGTGGCGCTGACGGCGCAGATCGCGGACCTGTGCGGGGTGGAGGCGTACCTGCGGCCGCGGGTGATCCGCGTGCGCAGCCGGCTGGTCCATCGTCCGCGTGATCCGCGGACGAAGGCCGCCGCCGCTGCACCGTTCCTGAACAGCCTTCTTCCGCCTGACCTGGCACGGGTGCGCGCGGCGGCCGGCAAGGGGCTGGGGCCGGCGCTGGACGCCTACCTGACCGAGCTGGGTGCCGTCGACGTGTCGGCGCGTACGGATGTCCGGCAGGAGCGCGAGGTCGTTCTGGCCGGGGTGGCTCCGGCTCTGGTGCCGGCCGGGCGGTGGCCCTCACCGGCGCGGTTCCCGCTCGCGTTGAGCCAGCAGTTCGCGGTCGACCGCATGCTCGCCGACCGCGTTGGCAGCGAGGGCGGGATGTTCTCGGTGAACGGCCCGCCGGGCACCGGAAAGACCACGATGCTGCGCGACCTGGTGGCCGCCCTGGTCGTCGAGCGGGCCGCGGTGATGGCCACGTTGGACCGGCCTTGGCAGGCGTTCACCGGCCGGGCATGGCAGGGGTTGGACCGGCAGGGCAGGCACAAGCGCTTCGTCGCCCGGCTCGACCCGCGGTTGACCGGGTTCGAGATCGTGGTCACCTCCTCCAACAACGGTGCGGTGGAGAACATCACCGCCGAACTACCCGGCCTGGACGCACTCGGCGAGCACTGGCGGGGCGGTCCGGACCACTTCTCCGATCTCGCCTCGGCGCTCCTCGGCGGCGCGCCGGCCTGGGGTCTGGTGGCGGCCGTGCTCGGCAACAAGACCAACCGCAAGGAGTTCAGCGAACGGTTCTGGTGGGGCCGCCTCCCGGAGAAGGAGACCGACGCCCGCACCGCCGCCGGCCTGCCGCCGCTGCGCGGCATGAAGGCGGTCCTCGGCGACTGGACCCCGCCGAACGCCACGACCCGCGGACGCCGCCCTGACGCCACCCGTGCCGGCGCCGTCGCACCGTCCGCCCCGGCCGCCGCCCCGGCCCAGCCCGTCCCGTCGGCCGCCACGGCCCAGCCCGTCCCGTCGTGGCGCCAGGCCGTCGCCGCGTTCCGCGCGGCCGAGGCCGAGGTGGAGCAGCTGCGCGCGCAGCGCATCCGGCTGGCCGCTGCACTGGAGGCCGTCGAGTCCCCGCAGTCCGGACGGCGGATCGCGGATCTGGAGGCCGCGATCGGGCGGGCCGACGAGCGGGTGGGCGCGTCCGTGGCCCGCTTGGAGGCGGCCAACGCCGCCGTCGCGCACTCCCATGCCGCCACCGCGACAGCCCGGGCCGAACACCACGCGGCCGGCGAGCGCGTTCCCCGGGCCCGACAGGAGCTGGCGGCTGCTCGCGCCCAGCTGTCCGGGGCCCGGGAGCTGGCCGCGCACCACCGCGAGTACGTGGACCTTCTGACCACCCGCTCCGACACGCCGCCGACCGTCGAACGCGGCCTGCGCGGTGGTCTGCGGCGGCTGCTGCAGAGCCCCGCCGACCGACTGGCCGCCGAGCAGCACCGCGAACGCACCCAGGCCGAGATCCTGGACCTGCTGGTCCAACAGCGCCGCGCCCTCGACGGTGCTGTGCAACAAGTCGGCGACGCCGTCCGTGCCGAGGCCCTGGCCCTCGACCTCCACGCCGAAGCCGGAACCGCCGTCGCAAGCGCTGCCCTCGCGATCACCGCCGCCCAGGCCCGCGAGCAGACCGCCCTCGCTCAGGAGAACGCGGCCGCCGCCGACCTCTCGCGCGCCCGCACGGCCGCCATGGCGGCCCGGCACGACCTCGACGCCGCCCTCGCCGACCTCGACGCCCGCCACAACCAACTGCGGGAGACCGCGACGACGCTGCCCTCCCTGCCCGTCGGCTGGCTCCACCTCGACGAGCGCGACCAGGAGCTCGGCTCACCCTGGTCCGACGAGGCCTGGTCGACCGCCCGCAGCGACCTGTTCCTGCGCGCCCTCGACCTGCACCGCGCCCTCGTCGCCGGGGCCGCGAAGAAGGTCCACGGCAATCTCCAGGTCCTCATGGAGCTGATGACGAACACCAACGGGCCGATCCCCGACGAGGAGGTCGAGCGCGCCTGGCAGACCCTCTTCCTCGTGGTCCCGGTCGTCTCCACCACCTTCTCCTCCATCGGCAGCATGTTCGCCCGCCTCGGACAGGGCAGCATCGGCTGGGTCCTGGTCGACGAGGCCGGCCAGGCCACCCCGCAGGCAGCCGTCGGTGCCCTGTGGCGGGCCCGCCGTGCCGTGCTCGTCGGCGACCCGCTCCAGCTCGAACCCGTCGTCACCATGCCCACGGCCCTTCAGCGCAGGCTGCTGCGTGCCTACGCCGTCGACGAGCAGTGGCTTCCCTCAGCCACCTCCGCCCAGGCCGTCGCCGACCGGACCAACCGCTACGGCACCTACCTGCCCGCCCCCGGCGGCGACGACGGACACGTCTGGGTCGGATCGCCTCTGCGCGTCCACCGCCGCTGCGAGGAACCGATGTTCACCATCAGCAACGAGGTCGCATACGGCGGCCTCATGGTCTACGGCACTCCGGGCAGACCCTTCCCCGACGAAGCGCGGGACGGTCTGCTGCCCAGCCGCTGGCTCAACACCGACGACCCCACCCGCGCGCCCGACGCCCCCTGGGGTGAACGTGACCGCCGCGCCTTCGAGTTCGTCCTCGACCGCCTCGACCAGCACGACGTCGACCTCGAACGCCTGCGCATCATCGCCCCCTTCCGCGCCCTCGTCGCCGAGTGCAAGAAGATCTGCCACGACCGCCCCGGCTGGACCTTCGAGGTCCTCGACGAACGCTGCGCCACCGTCCACCGGGCCCAGGGCAAGGAGGCCGACGTCGTCATCCTCGTCCTCGGCGGCGGCCGGCCCGGCGCCCGCGACTGGGCCGCCCGCACCCCTCACCTGCTCAACGTCGCCGCCAGCCGCGCCAAACGCCGCCTGTACGTCATCGGCGAGCGCAGCCTCTGGGCTCCGCTCCCCCACTTCGACGTCCTCGCCTCCGAGGTCGAGGAGTTCGACCACGTCCGCGACCGCGACGCCTGGCCCCAGAGGAGTGATAACTAGGCGGAGACCGGTCCGGCGTCGATGCCCGAGATACGGCCGGCGGAGTCGAAGGAGACCACCGCAGCGCCCCTGCCGGGCAACGCCGCGGTGATCCGGTCGGCGGACTCCTCCACCCGGACGCCGTGCAGGGCGAACCAGCCGTCGACCACCAACCGCGGCGAGCGTGCGAAAAGCTGTGCGCCGGTCAGCAGATGGCGCGGCATGGCCACCGGGTCGAGCCGCGCAGGCTGGAGCTGCGGGTCCTGCGGCATGAAGTAGACCCGGGTCTCGGGACCGGCCTCCTGGCCGATGTAGCCGGGCGCGCCGAGCACCGCCATGCCGACGAAGGCCAACGTCTCTGCGGCTCGGCGCGGATCGGGGAAATCGGCCAGCTCCACACCCTCCTGCTGCAGCTCCGCGATGCCGTGGCGGCGGCCGAACTCGGCGATTCGCGCGCTGGCGGCGGCCACTTCACTGCCGCCCAGCCCCGGGTTGGCCCAGCCCCACAGCCAGGTCTGCTCCGCCAGGTCGTAGCTGCCCAGGAGTCCCACCCGAAGGCTGCGGCCGCCGGACTCGTAGCGGCACTGGTCCAGATCCGCCGTCCACGGCCCGGCCGGGAAGGCCTGGTCGATCATTTCCAGCTGTTGCACACCCCAGGCCGCGTGGTACTCGGCGGCGTGCAGGAAAGCGTCGGAGAAGGCCGTGGTCATCGG
>NZ_JBEYVJ010000344.1:0-7212 GCF_040643935.1 Kitasatospora sp. NPDC047058
TCTGCAACTCGACCCCATGAAGTTGGAGTTGCTAGTAATCGCAGATCAGCATGCTGCGGTGAATACGTTCCCGGGCCTTGTACACACCGCCCGTCCTGCGCCCAGACCGGGATCAGGACCGTGATGAACCCGGCGTCCAGCAGGTTGGTGACGCCGATCATCACGATCACGGTGAGCAGCAGCGGCTCGCCGCGCAGGAAGGTGAAGCCCTCCCGGAACATCTGCCAGTAGCCGGGCTGCGCCTCCCCCTCGCCGCCACCCGTGGCCACCGGATCCGGCGCGGCCGCCGCCCGGCCCATGCCGCGGGGCAGCGCGAGCCCGATGACCACCGAGCCGAGCGCGAAGGCGACCGCGTTGACCGTCAGGCCGGCCATCGGGCCGAGCAGGGCGATCAGCCCGCCGCCCACCGCCGGGCCGACCGTCGAGGCCAGCCGCTCGGTGACCCCGGCGAGGCCGGTCGCACGCTCCAGCGGTATGCGGGCGCGGTCGGCCGCGTCGGGGACCATCACCTCCTTGGCCAAGTCCCCCGGGCCGCGGACCGCGCCGACCAGCGCGACCAGGGCGAGCAGCAGCCAGAACGGCAGCAGGCCCAGGCCGTGCAGCAGCGGGATCAAGCCCGCGGCCACGGCACTCGCCGCGTCCGTCGTCCAGGAGACGACCCGTGGGCCCAGCCGGTCGATGACCGGTCCGGCGAGTGCCTTCACCAGGACGTACGGCGTCATCTCGACGAAGGCGACGACACCGGTCATGGTGGCGCTGCCGGTGGTGGCGAGGACGAACCACGGCAAGGCGATCGCCGAGACCCGCGTCCCCGTCAGGGAGACCGCCATCGCCCCGAGCACACCCGCCAGCGGCCGGATGCTGCGCGGTGCAGCGACCCGGGGCGCCCGTACCGACGTCGCGGTCACGCCCGGCCCTCCGCCCCACCCGTCGCCGCCGGACCGGCCGGCGCGCCGTCATCCGCCCCGCCCTCGGGGTCGGGCAGCACCTGGAGCACCACCGCGACCCGCTCCGCACCCTCGGGGGCGGCGTCCGCTGCGTCGGACCGGCGGTAGCGGCCGATCACCTCCGCCACCTCGTCGGCGAGGCTGCGCGCCTCCTCCGGCGTCAGCCGCAGCGACCAGTCGCTGAAGTCGAAGGAGTGCCGCCACTCCCGCGGCATGGTCTCGAAGGCGTTCAGTGCGCGCTGGGTGGTCAGCGCGTTGGCGGCGACGATCGAGCGCAGGTAGGCGATCGCGGCCTCCGGCTCCTCGTCTGCCAAGTCCCGGTCGGCCCACCAGGTGACCTGGTGCAGCGGCTTCCACCAGCGCTCGCGGGCGTTGCCCCGCTCGGGGTCCTCCGCGACGAAGCCGGCCGCCGCCAGCTGGCGCAGGTGGTAGCTGGTCGCGCCCGAGGTCAGCCCCATCCGCTCGGCGAGCCTGGTCGCCGTGGACGGGCCGTGCCTGCGCAGCAGCCCGACCAGCTGGACGCGCACGGGGTGGGCCAGGGCGCGCAGACCCTTGGCGTCCAGGACGACGACGGCGTCCTGCGGCACCGGACCGTGCTTCCACTTCTGCTCTTCGGTCATGGCAGCAGCGTAGAACCGCAAAGACTTCTTCGCAAAGGGTTATTTGCAAAGATGTCTTTGCGGTTTTCGGGAGCCCGGGGCGCACCGGCCCGGCCGCGGTCAGTCGCGGGCGACCGCCAGGACCAGGACCACGGTCAGGCCCCCGCCCGGGGTCTGCTCGACCGCCAGCCGCCCGCCCGCCGCACGGACCAGCCCGTGACCGGCCGAGCCACCCGGCCCGACGGAGCCACCCGGACCACCCGGGCCGGCCGGTTCCCCCGCCCCGACGGGACCGGCCGAGCGCAGGCCGGCCAGCAACCAGGCGCGCGCCTCCGGGAGTTCACAGGCCCCGCGATCCACCACCCTGAGCTCCACCCAGGCCAGGCCCGCCGCCGCACCGCCCGCGGCCGCCCCGGCACTGCTGCGGCCCGACACCGCCGAGGCGCGGACCAGCACCCGCTCCCCCAACGGGCTGCGCCGGATCGCGTGATCGACCAGCCCGGCCAGCGCGGACTCCAGCCGCCGGGCGTCCGCGAACACCACCGGCAGGCCGTCCGGCACCCGCACGGTGACCGACGCCGCCCGGCCGCCGCCGCGCAGCACCCGCCGCACCACCTCGGCCACCTGCACGTGCTGCGCCTGCGGACCGCAGCCCGCCGCGCGGTCCGTCCAGCCCACCTGTTCCAGCTCGGGCCGGGAGAGTGACCGCGGCGCGGCCATCACCCCCTGCGGGGGCCGTCCCGCCCCGCCCGCAGCGCCACTGTCCGTGCCACGGCCGGAGCCGCCGGGAGCGCCGAACATCCGGGCACCCGACGCGACATAGCCCCAGAGCTTCCCGCGTCCCATCGCCCTGCCCCTCGTGCGTCACCGGCCAGCGCCGCGACGACGCGCGGCAGGCCGACGGGGCCGCGTTCCCGGCCCCTCCGCCAAGCCTGCGCCCCCGCCACCCGGGTGACAATCCGGCTCAAGGGCACAAACCGGCCACCGAACCCCGCCGGTCGGCGGGGACGGGCCCGGCCGACCGACGGGGCCCGCCTCCGCCCGACCGAGCCCGTACCGGCCCGAACAGCCCGTACCGGCTTGCACCGGCCCGTACCAGCCCATACCGGCCCGCACAGGCCCGTACCGGCCCGAACAGCCCGAACAGCCCGCCGAACCTAAACTGACCCCATGACCCGGCTCAACGACCAGGTCCAGGAGCTGCTCCAGGAGTACGCCGACCTGATCTCGATCACCGGCGGCGACGCCTTCCGGGCCCGCGCCTACGAGAAGGCCGCCCGCGCCGTGGGCGGTTACCCGGAGGACGTCGCCGGCCTGGACGTCAAGGGCCTCCAGCAGATCGCCGGCGTCGGGAAGTCGACGGCCGAGAAGATCGCCCAGTACCTCGCCACCGGCCGGATGGACGCCCTGGAGACGCTGCGCGCCAAGATCCCGGCCGGGGTGCGGGAGATGATGGCCGTCCCCAGCGTGGGTCCCAAGCGCGCCCTCGCCCTCTACCGCGACCTCGACATCGCCTCCGTCGACCAGCTCGCCGAGGCCATCCGCGCGGACCGGCTGAGCGGGGTGGCCGGGTTCGGCGAGCGCAGCGGCGAGAAGATCCTGCACGGCATCGAGCTGATGCGGCAGTCCGGCGGACGGACCCTGCTCGACACCGCCACCGACCAGGCCGAGCAGATCGTCGCGGCGATCACGGCCGTGCCGGGCTGCACCCGCTGCACGTACGCGGGTTCGCTGCGCCGGATGCGCGAGACCGTCGGCGACATCGACGTGCTCGCCACCGCCGAGGACTCCGAGCCGCTGATGGAGGCGCTCACCGGACTCCCGTACGTGGCCGAGGTGATCGCGCGCGGGCCCACCAAGACCTCGGTGCTCACGACGAAGGGCCTCCAGGTGGACCTGCGGGTGGTGCCGGAGGAGGACTGGGGCGCGGCGCTGGTGTACTTCACCGGCTCCAAGGCGCACAACATCAAACTGCGCACCATGGCCGTCCGGGCCGGCCTGAAGCTCTCCGAGTACGGGCTGTTCGAGGCGGGGAGCGGCGGGAAGGGCAAGCAGGGCGGGAAGGGCCGGCCGAAGGCGGAGGACGCGGCCGGCGACGGCCCGGGGACCGCGGGGCGGGAGGGCCGGAAGGTCGTCTCGGCCACCGAGGAGGAGGTCTACGCCGCGCTCGGGCTGCCGTGGATCGCCCCGCCGCTGCGCGAGGACCGGGGCGAGGTCGAGGCCGCGCTGCGCGACGAACTGCCGGAGCTGGTCACCGAGTCGGACCTGCGCGGCGACCTGCACAGCCACACCGACCTCACCGACGGGCTGGCCACCCTGGAGGAGATGATCGACACCGCGGCCGCCCGCGGCTACACGTACTACGCGGTGACCGACCACGCTCCCGACCTGGCCATGCAGCGGATGACCGACGAGAAGATGCTCGCGCAGCGTGAGCAACTGCGCGAACTCGCCGGCCGGCACAAGCGGATGCGCCTGCTGCACGGCACGGAGCTGAACATCGGCCCGGACGGCGGGGTGGACTGGCCCGCCGAGTTCCTGGCCGGCTTCGACGTCTGCGTGGCCTCCGTGCACTCGCACTTCGGCGCCGACCGGGCCACCCAGACCCGTCGGCTGATCCGGGCCTGCGAGAACCCGCACGTGCACGTCATCGGCCACCTCACCACCCGGCGGATCGGGCGGCGCGGGCCAATCGACGTCGACCTGGACGCCGTCTTCGAGGCGGCCGCCCGGACCGGCACCGCGATCGAGATCAACAGTTCGCCGCAGCGGCTCGACCTGCGGGACGAGGACGTCCTGCGGGCGAAGCGGTTCGGCGTGAAGTTCTCGGTCGACAGCGACGCGCACGCCACCGGCCACCTCGCCTACCCGCGGTACGGGATCGGCACGGCCCAACGGGCCTGGCTGACCACCGAGGACGTGATCAACACCTGGCCGTGGCAGCGGCTGAAGCGGTTCCTGCGCAAGGACGCCCTTCGGTAGCGGCGAACGACGGAACCCGGCGGGACACTACGGGACACGACGGGACACGGTGGAGCACAACGGGGCGCAACCGCGGACGGGCGCGGACAAGATGCCCCTTTTGCCCGATTTTTCGGAGAAAACCCTGGTGCAACGGCCCACGGAGGCGCACCATGGAACTGGACCTGCGAGGTAGCTGAGGAAGTTCGACCGCAGGAGGCAGTGGCGACAGATCGAGACGGATCAGGGTCTGCCGCTGGTACCTAGGTCGACGATCGAACTGTCAGGCCGGAGGACACGACGTCCGGAGGCCACCCCCGCCTCGCAGGTTCCGTCGTGTGCCCGCAGCGCTCCTGGCACCCCGGTACGGCGCGGCCGCCCGGGCCCCACGCGCACTACGCGGTCGGCACCGCGTACCCCATCTCCCAGGCGTGCACGGCGATGCCCACCCGGTTCTGCACCCCGAGCTTGCGCTGGATGCTGGCGACGTGCGTCTTCACCGTGCCCGGTGAGATGAACAGTCCGGCGGCGATGTCGGCGTTGGTCCGGCCCGCCGCCACCTGCCCGGCGATCTCCACCTCCCGCTCGGTGAGCGGCACCACCGCCGGACCACGACGGCGCTCCGGACGCCGGGGCGCCGTCACGTGCTTCAGCAGCCGGACGGTGACGGACGGGCTGATCAGGCTCTCGCCGCTCGCCGCCGCCCGGACCGCCTCGGCCAGCAGCGCGGGGCCGGAGCGCTTCAGCAGGAAGCCGGACGCCCCGTGCTGCAGAGCCGGGTAGACGTACTCGTCGAGGTCGAAGGTGGTCAGCACCACCACCCGCACCGGTGTGACGGCCTCCGGTCCGGCCAGCCGCCGGGTCAGCTCCAGGCCGTCCATCCGGGGCATCCGGATGTCCACCAGCGCGACGTCCGGGCACAGCCGCCCGGCAAGTTCGAGCGCCGCGAGGCCGTCGGCCGCCTCACCGACCACGGTGATGTCGGGTTGCGCCTCCAGGATCCGCCGCACGCTGCGGCGGACCGCCTCCTGGTCGTCCGCGATCAGCGTACGGATGGGCGTCGTCACGGGGATCAGTCTCGCACGCCCCGGCCGGCCCGCTGAGGCGCGTCCGAGCAGGGCTCCTGACGCACCGGCAGGGCGCAGCGGAGCCGCCAGCCCGACGGCCGCTGCGGCCCCGCCTCCAGCGTCCCGCCATGGGCCGCCACCCGCTCGGCCAGCCCGGCCAGTCCGGTACCGCCGCTGCCCGCCCGGCGTAGCCGCAGCCCCCGCGGGCCGCGCCCCCGCCCGCCGTCGTCCGTCACCGACACCTCCACCACCCGGCCGTCCGGCCCGGCCACGACCGCCACCCGCACCACCACGCCGGCCGCCCCGGGCGCGTGCCGCCGCACGTTGGTCAGCCCCTCCAGCACCACCGCGTACGCGGCCGCCCCGGCCTCGCGCGACAGCAGGCCGGACGCCTCCGGTGCCAGCTCGACGGTGGCCCGGACCGCGCCGGTCCCCGCGAAGCGGCCGACCAACTCCGGCAGGTCGGCGGGCCCGTGAAGCCTGGTGGCACCCACGGCCCCGCCGTCCGCCGCCTCGTCGGCCTGCGGGTCGCGCAGGGCGCCCACCATCGCGTCCATCGAGTCCAGCGCCCGCAGCCCGGCCTCCTCCAGCCGGCGCAGCAGGGCGGCCGTCTCCACCGCGTCCTGTCCGGGCAGTCGGCCGGCCTGCGCCTCCAGCACGATGCCGGTGATCTCGTGGGCGACGAAGTCGTGCAGTCCGCGGGCGACTTCGAGCCGCTGCTCGCGGCGGGCGCCGGCCACCGCCCGTTCCCGGCGGGCGTCCAGGGCCCGCAGATAGAGGCCGGCACCGGCCACGCCGAGCGCCGGCAGGAGGGAGAGCAGCAGGGCGATCAGCGAACCGGTCGCACCGCCCCCGGGCACCCGGAGGGTGAACCGGAGCGGCACCAGCAGCGCGGCCAGGCCGACCGCCGCCCCGACCGGCCCCGCCCACCGGCCGGGCACCCGCCGGACCGACCGGCCGAGCAGCGCCACCAGCGCGAGCCACTCGAAGGACAACCAGAACGCGGCGAGCCGGTACGGCCCCTGGTAGCCGACGTCCAGCAGCAGCGAGACCGCCGCGACGCCGCCGGCCGCCCCCGCGAGCGTCACCCGGCGGGACGGCCACGGCAGGACGGCCGCCGCCGAGGCGAGCGCCGCCGCCGAGGCCGGGAGCAGCGCGGCCGCCCGCTCACCCGGGTGCGCCAGCGCCACCGGCGCCAGCACGCCGAGCGCCGCGCCGACGGACAGCGGCCGCCGGAGCCGGACGGCCAGGGACGCCGGGGTTTCGGTACGCATGCGTGCGAGCCTACGGGCGGACGGCCGGGTCGCCGCGCGCGGTCCGGACCCAGCTCTCCAGAGGGAGGCCGGGATCATCCCTTGGACGGACCGGATTCCCACCGCAGCGGGATGACTGACGGTGCATCAGCCGAAAGATTGACTTCGTCAGCCTGAACGAACCACCCGTCCGGAGGGACCGACCACCATGCGCCGCACCGCCACCGACCGCACCCGAACCGGCGCCGGCACCGGCACCGGCACGGGCAACCGGCGCCGCGCCGACAGCTCCTGGGTCCGCACGGCCACCGCGACCGCGATCTGCCTGGTCACCGCCGTCACCACGCTGGGCGCCGCCGCCCCGGCCGGCGCCGGCCATGCCGAC
>NZ_JBEYVJ010000345.1:0-7176 GCF_040643935.1 Kitasatospora sp. NPDC047058
GCGCTGCTCGGCGTCCTCGTACAGCGCCCGCACGCGCTCGGCGAGATCCTCGGCCCGACGGCGAGACGTGATCCCACTCCCAGGTGGTGGAGTGGATCTTCGGGTCCCGCATCCAGTCCCACTGGCCGTGCAGGACGTTGTGGCCGATCTCCATGTTGTCCATGATCTTCGCCACGGACAGACCGGCGGTGCCGAGCAGCCACGCGGGCGGGAAGATCGAGAACAGCAGCACGCCCCTGCTGGCCAGCTCGAGTCTGCGCTGTGCCGAGATGACCTTACGGATGTAGGCGGCGTCTTTCTCGCCGCGGCCGGCGATCACCTCGTCGCGGATCGCGTCCAGCTCGCGGCCGAGCTCCTCGATCTGCTCCGCGCTCAGGTGGGCGGTGGGGTCGATGGCGGTCAAGGCGCTCCTACCGTTCGATGTCGCAGGGGCCCGCCGCGGCGGACACGCAGGTCTGGATGAGGACGCCCGGCTCGGCCTCGGTGATCTCCCCGGTGCGCAGGTCGCGGACGGCGCCCGCCTTGAGCGGCGTGACGCAGCCGAAGCAGATGCCCATGCGGCACCCGGAGGGCATGAGCACGCCGGCCTCCTCGCCGATGTCCAGCAGCGGCGTGGCGCCGTCCGCGTCGACGGTCTTGCCGGTGGCGCTGAACGTGACCTCGCCGCCGTCGCCGCCGTCGCCGGTGACGACGATGCCGGGGCGGAAGCGTTCGGTGTGAAGGCGCTCTCGGACCCCGTGCTCGGTCCAGTGCTCTTCTGCGGCGTCGAGCAGGCCCGCGGGCCCGCAGGCCCACGTCTCGCGCTCGGCCCAGTCGGGCACGAGTTCGTCGAGACGGGCGATGTCGAGCCTGCCGTCCGTGTCGGTGTGCACCTCGGCCAGGCGCAGCTTCTCGTCCGCGACCAGGTCGTGCAGTTCGTTGCGGAAGATCACGTCTTGCGGCTGCGGCGCGCTGTGGACCATGACGACGTCGTCGAACTCGATGTCGCGCAGCATGCCCATCACGGGCGTGATGCCGCTGCCGGCCGTCAGGTAGAGCACCTTGGCGGGCTTGGCCTGCGGCAGTACGAAGTCACCGGCCGGCTGGTCGAGCTGGATCAGCGTGCCCGGTGTCGCCCTGCGGACCAGGTGGTTGCTGACCTTGCCGCCCGGGACCGCCTTCACGGTGATCGTGACGCGGCCGTCCCGGCGGTCTGTCGGCGAGGTGATGGAGTAGGCACGCCACAGGCGCCTCCCGTCGACGTCGACCCCGACCCGCACGTACTGCCCGGCCGTGTGGCCGCGCCAGCCCCGTCCCGGCCTGATCACGATGGTCGCGGCATCACTCGTCTCGGGGTGCACGGCCTCGATCCGCCCGCGCAGGTCGGCGCCCGCACGCAGGGGGCTGACCAGGTCGAGGTAGTCCGCCGGCAGCAGCGGCGTCGTGACCATCTCCAGCAGTTTCCACGCCCTGCTGCGCAGGGCCGCACTCGTCATGACTCCAGCTTGCTGCGCCTCGGGGCGTAAAGTCCTGACCGAAGGACGTAAATCTGGCCGGCTGAATTGTTCGCAGGGAACAAAAACATGAGCCATGCAATCCGGAGGGCCAGCGAACTGGCCCTGGATGAGACGACCGTCACCGCACTGCGGGCCGCGCTGAAGACCACCGCCGACGAGGTCGTCCAGGCGATCATCGACGAGGTCCCTCCTTACGCCAACGCCCTTTCGGGCCGTATGGGCGCCACCATCCGCCGAGCCGTCCGCACCGCCCTGGGGCACTACCTGGACCTCGCGAGCGGGACCGCCACAGGCGGCGACGCCGGTGACGCGGCCTACGAGCTGGGCCGCGGCGAGGTTCGCGACGGCCGTTCGATGGACGCCCTGCTCAGCGCCTACCGCGTCGGCGCCCGCGTGGCCTGGAGATGCCTGGCAGCAGGTGCCGTACCGGCAGGCCTGCCCGCCGCCGAGGTCGCCAAGTTCGCCGAGCTGACCTTCGCCTACATCGACGAGCTCTCCGCCGCGAGCGCCTCGGGCCACGCCGACGAACTGGCCGCCCGGGGCAGGGACCACGAGCGCCACCTGGAACACCTGGCCCGCGACCTCCTCGCCGGCGCGAGCCCGGACGTCCTGCTGGCCTCTGCTCAACGGGCCGGGTGGCAGCCTCCGGTTTCGCTGACCGCGGTCCTGCTGCCCGCCGCCCAGGCCCGGCCCGCCTACCGCGCGCTCGACCCGGACACCCTCGTCCTCGACGATCTGCCGGACGCCACCGGTGTGCTGCTCGTCCCCGATGCCGACCGATCACACCTCTTGCGGCAGCTGACCGGCCGCACCGCCGTGGCCGGCCCGGCCCGGCCATGGACTCGTGCGTCCGCCTCGTACGCACGAGCCGTACGCGCGCGCTCCCTCTCCTCCGATATCCGCGACACCGAGGACCACCTGCCCGAGCTGGTGCTGAGCGCCGACGCGGACGCGTTCGCAGACCTGCGTGCCCGAGCCCTCGCACCCTTGCGGACCTTGCCGGCCGCGACCGCACGGCGGCTGGAGGAGACGTTGCGCGCGTGGCTGCTGCACCAGGGCAGGCGGGACGAGGTGGCGGCGGCCCTGTTCGTCCATCCCCAGACGGTCCGGTACCGGATGTCGCAGCTGCGGGAGCTGTTCCCGGATCTCGCATCGCCACACCGGGTCCTCGAACTGACGCTGGCGGTGGGTCTTCGGGTCGGCTGACGCGTACTTCGGCCATTCACGACCGCGTCCGCGAGCGCTCCGGGAATCGTGCGTCAAGCCAGGCGGTGGAAGCCCTCCAGTCCGCCGACCCGGCCCAGGGCAGCCCGAGCCCGGCGAGCTGCGCCTCCGCCGGCCGGCCCGGAACCCGGCCCGCCGCGCCCTGTTCCGGTCGCGTCCGACAGCTGAGCAGGATCGGGATGCCTTGGCCGGCTCGGCGAGGTGGATGCGGACTCCTTGTTCGCTCCGCACAGCACCGCGCAGGCCTTCTCTCCGTTGCCGGGCCGGTAGCTGCGGTTCACTGTGGCGGGTCGGGTCGGTGTGTTGCGGTCGGGGGCGTGCCGGTGCGGTGCGGTGAGCGCGGCCAGGGCGGTCGCGGCGCCGTGCTCGACGGCGATGCGGCGGGGGTCCCACAGTGCCTGCCTGGCCCGGACGGACTCGCTGTCCGCCACCAGCACGGACTGGACGCGGTCCTGCTGGGCGGGGTGCAGGGCCATGGCGGAGGTGCGGCGGGCGCCGAGGGAGTCGGCGGCGATCGAGTCCACCATGACGTCGATCTGGTGGCCGGCCTCGATCGCGGCGTTCGGTGCGCGGCAGTACTCCGGCTCCACCGCCACCGTGCGGATGCCGCGGTGGTGGGCGGCGGTGGCGACGCCGGCGAACAGTCCTCCGCCGCCGACCGCGACCACCACGGTGTCCAGGCCGGGGATCCGGGCGTGGATCTCGTCCAGCAGGGTGCCGGCTCCGGCGGCCAGCGGGTTTGCGGGGTTGAACAGCAGACCGTCACCAGGCTGCGGCGTCAGGTCGACGCGCTGGCAGTGCTCGACCGCCTCGGGCCGGTAGCCGTACGCCTGGCGGTACTGCTCGTCGGCCGGCTCCCAGCGGTGGCGCCACACGGTGGTCGCCCCGCCCGTGGCGGGGGTGGCGGCCCAGACGTTGAAGGCGAGCTGGGCGATCACCTCCTGGTCGAACAGGCCGGTGGGGAACTCGTGGTTCAGGCCGTCGTAGTGGACCGGGGCGCCGTTGTTGATCTCGCGCAGGGGTGCCGCCGAGCAAAGCCGGTGCCGAGCGGGAACTGCGTGCCCTTGCCGATCGCTACGGGCCCGAGAATGTCTTCGTCGAGCTGACCGACCACCAGATGCCCGGCGACGACGACCGCAACGACCTTGTTGCCGATCTCGCCGCCCGCACCGGCCTCACCATCGTCGCGAGCACCGCGGCCCACCACGCCTCGCCGGCCCAGGCCCGCCTCGCCCAGGCCCTTGCCGCACTGCGCCAGAACCGCTCCCTCGGCGAAGCCGAGGCCTACCTCGCGGCGGCCGGCACCGCGCACCTGCGCTACCCGGCCGAAATGACGCGGCGCCTCGCCCCCTGGCCCGGCGTCCAGCAGAACACCGTCGACCTCGCCCGTGCCTGCGCCTTCGACTTCCGCACCCTCAACCCGGAGATGCCCGGCTAGCCCGTCCCGCCCGGCCACACCGAGGCCAGCTGGCTGCGCGACCTGACCCTGCGCGGGGCGTGCACATCGTCTCGTACCGCTGGAGCGAGCCGTCCTCGGCCTCCACGTCCCAGGAGTCGGGTGCGCGGCCGAAGGCCCGGTAGCCCAGGCATCGATGCCCGTGGGCGGGGCGCCGGCCCGATTCGCGCTCGGATCGGGGGCACCGCCGTCAACGTCGCCGTACGACACCAGCCGGACGCGATCTGCTGCGGCATCCGACGCCAAGGCGGGCGCGGCTGTGGCAGACTCACATCGACCGGCCTGCCCCGTAGAGGAGTTCAGGCGCGGCCCGTCCGAGGCGGCCTGAGCACAGCCGGCGGCCCGTGCAGTCGGGCGCCGCTCGGACCCCCGTGGTCCCCTGGAAGGTGGAGGACGTGTCGGCGCGAGTGCGAACGGCGGATGCAGCGGACCTTGAGGATCTGCTGGACCAACGGCGATACCGCGCGCTGGAGCGGGTGCTCGAGGAGCGTGGCGAGGAGCTGCTGCGCGATGCAGGGGCCTGGACAGTCATCCTGCGCTCACGGCTGGAACGGGGGCTGGTCGGAGAGGCGGCCGCCATGGCCCGGCGGGCCGAAGGGTGTTTCGCCCCCTCGAACGCAGCCAGCCTTTGGGCGCGCTATCCGGCGCTTCTCGTCCAGGATCCTGCGGCCGTGCCCGGGCTCGCGGCAGAGCTGCTTGTCGAGGCCCGGGCGATGGCGGCAGGCCCCTCGACCCCCCTGGCCGAACGGGCCGCGGCGGCCGAATTCGCCTTCCTGGTCAGTGCGGTGCTGTTCCCCCTCGAAGGAGGGCGGACGGCGCGCCGCGAGGAGGCGCTGCGCGACGCAGGAACCGCCGTACGGCTGTGCCGGCAGGCGGGGCGGCCACGTCACGCCGAACGGGTGCAGCGCCGCGCCTTCCGGTTGCTGCGTCAGGCGCCGGCCGATCCGGTGGCCGCGGCGCACTGGCTTGGGCCGGCAAGAGAGGCCGCCCAGGCCCGGGGTGACCGGTGGTCCGTGGCCGAGAGCGACTTCCTGCAGGCCGAGGTCGACCTGGCCGAAGCCCTCGCGGCGACCGAACTCGACAGTGTGCCCCCGCCGCCGGAGTCCTGGGCGGCGCAGGCGTGTGCGCTGGAAACGGTGGCGCACCGCATCCGGGCGGGAGGCGGCCTCATGGCCCCGGCCCGGGCGCGGTGGACGGCGGCGGACCTGCTGCTGCAGTACGGTGTCCCGGCGGGCGAGGACCTGGCCCGGGCCGCCCTCCGCGGATTCCACGACGGGGGCGATGTCGGCACCGAACTGACGATCCATCACGCGATGCTGCGTTGGCTCCTGGTCCGCGGGGACGCGGCCCGGGCCGAGCGGCACCGGGCCCGTGCCCAGACCCTGACCGGGCGGTTAGGGATGTGGGCGGGCGAGAGCGCCCACGCGGCGGCGATCCTGGAGGATCTGACCCGGCGCGGCCACCTCGGCCAGGCGGAACTCCACACCGCCCAGCACTCAGCCTCGGTACAGGAGCCCGTCGGCCGGGCGGTGCAGCGCAGTGCGGCGCTCTCGCTGATGGGTCTGCCCCAGGACGCCGCGGCTACCCTGCGCGAGCTCGACGACGCGCCAACAGGCCAGCCGTCCCTACTGGCCGCAGACGTGGACCTGCTCCTGGGCACCCACCTGATGGACTCCGACCCCGAGGCCGCGGTGTCCGTCCTGCTACGGGGAGCGGGTACGGCGCACAGACAGGGCCTGCCACTGGAGGAAGCCCAGTGTCTGGCAGCAGCGGCATGGGCCGCGGCCGTCGCCGCGCAACGGGGTACCCCCGTGTCGGCCCCGGATGAGATCGAGCAGCGCTTCGCGGCGGCGGAGCACCTCGTCCGGCAGGCGCCGCCTGACCTCACCGCCCACGTCCAGCTGGTCAAGCTCTGCCACCTCCGACACCAGGACGCCTTCGCCCGCCAGCACTGGGACGGGTGCGCCCGGTACCTGTCGCTTGCCGAGGACGTCTGCCGCGGCTACGGCCTGGGGCCTCTGCTGGCCGACACCCTCTCGTTCGAGGCCATCACCCTGATACAGATCGGTCGCATGGGTGCCGACGTCCACGAGGAGGCCGACGCTCTGCTGGCGGAGGCGTCCGAGCTGCGCCGCCGGGCCGACTACGCGGGCGAGGCGTGGCGCGGCCCCTATCACCGGGCGATCAACGCCCTGGAGTCCGGGGACCGTCACCCTGACCCCGAAGTCCGCCGACAGCGTTGGACGGTGAGTGCCGAGCTCCTCGCCACCGCCGCCGTCGCGATCGACGGACTGCGGTCGAAGGCCGCCGTCGCGGGCACCGGTCCCGAACAGGCGCAGGCCGCCAGGATGGCCGCCGTGCGGGGTAAGGAGGAGGTCTACCGGCTGGGCTTCGAACTACACCAGTACCGCCTGGGCGATACCTCCGCCGCCCTGCTCTGGCTCGAACGGGCCAAGGCCCGGGCGCTGCTCGACGGAGTCGAGGCGCTCGGCGAGTCCGGCGCCGGGCGGATCGGCCGGATCCTCCCACTGCCCGGCCCCGTGACCGTGGCGCG
This sequence comes from Kitasatospora sp. NPDC047058, assembly GCF_040643935.1. NCBI lineage: Bacteria > Bacillati > Actinomycetota > Actinomycetes > Kitasatosporales > Streptomycetaceae > Kitasatospora > Kitasatospora sp. NPDC047058. The sequence continues at coordinate 6,731 of NZ_JBEYVJ010000345.1, forward strand.
GTTGAGCGCGGCACTCGCCACGGAGGAGCAACGCGCGGACGGGCGGCGGGTGTTGCTCGTGCAGTACCGCTGCGTCCCAGCCGGCACGCTGGTGTACGGACTGCGCTCGGACTGGGACGAACCCCGTCTCGCTGCGGTGCCGCTGCGGTACTCCGAGCTCACCGAGCAGGCCCGGATGTGGTTCCAGGTACCGGGCGGGGTCCGGATGATGATGGAGGACTGCGACGGCGACGTCAGCGACTGGCACCGCCTGGCGCCGCTGGTGGCCCCGCTGGCCGAGTGGGCGGATCCCGGGGACCTCGTTCATCTGCTGCCTCACGGCGTCCTGCACGAACTGCCACTGCACACCTTGCCCGTGGACGGGATTCCGCTGCTGCTGCGCAACCCCGTGTGCTACGCGCCCTCGGCGGCCGTTCTGCACGGACTGTGGAGCAGGCCCCGTCGGG
>NZ_JBEYVJ010000346.1:0-7142 GCF_040643935.1 Kitasatospora sp. NPDC047058
ACCTCGCCCGCGAAGGCACCAGCCAGCGCCGCGCCGCCGCCGTCGAGCGCGCCGGGCGCCTCCGTGCTTCCTGGGTGTTACCTGGGGACACCCCGTGCTTTGCACGCGCATTGCACTCGAACTCACGTTTCGCCAACGAATTTCTCAGCAAATCCGCAAGGCTTCACAGTTGACCCCGCATGTCATTCCGGTATGGGATGGCGAATCGGCGCCGTCCGTTCACCTGAGCGGTACGAGGCCCCCGGGCCACCGCCATGGACCGGGTTCCCGTCCCGAAGGGTCCCCCTCCGCATGCCTGTCCTCACCCGGCTCGTCCTGCCGCACGCCGACCCCCGGGCGGGCGACGGCCTGCCGCCGCCCGGTGACGAGGACGCCGCCTTCGGCCTGCTGCGCGCCCGCTGGACCGCCCGCGGACTCGAACTCACCGGCTTCGCCCGCCCCGACGACGTGGACACCGCCCGCCCCGGCTCCGCCTGGACCTGGCTCACCCTGCACCGCTCCGAGGACGAGCCGCCCGTCCACCTGCGCTCCCGGCCCCGCCGGCTGCCCGAGGTCACCGACGACAGCGCCCAGCCCGACCACAACCACGACTGGTCCGGCTTCACCGCCCTGATCGAGCCGCGCCGGCTGCGCCGCGGCGAGGAGTGGCTGCTCGGCGACTGGGAGATCGAGACCACCCTGTTCACCCGCCCCCGCCCCACCCGGCTGCGCCGCCAGTACGGCACGCTCGCCCCGCACTGGTGCGGCTCCGGCGAGTACCCGCCGGCCCGCTGGGTCGACCACGACGTCCGGCTCCAGCCCCACTTCGCCGACGGCCGGCTGCGGCTGCGGCTCGAACGCCCCGCCGTCCGGCTCTCCCACGCCGTCCCCGACCCGGACGGCCTCGACCTGCGCGGCACCGCCGGCCACTGCCCGCCCGGCACCGTGCTGCGGCTGCGCCACCGGGAGAGCGACGCCGTCATCGAACGGCCGGTCGCCCGGACCGGCGACACCTTCGCCGTCCACCTGCCGTACCGGCCGTTCACCGACGGCGGGCGCGGCAGCGGCGAACTCGAGCACTGGGACGCCGCGCTGGTGCACCCGGACGGCTCCGCCGAGCAGCTCACCCTGGACGAGCGCGGCGGCCCGGTGGCCGGCCAGCACCCGCTGCCCGGCCACCCCGACCGGGCGCTCTACCTCAAGCACCTGGCCGACGGCCGGCTCCAGTTCTGCGTCCAGCCCGCGGCCGGCTACGTCGAACGGCTGGCGGCCCGGGCCGGCGGCTTCGAACTCACCGGTCACTGCCCCGGCAGCGGACCGCTCGACCTGGTGCTCCGGCACGGCGGCACCGGCGGCGAGGTCCGCCACCCCGTCGACCGCGACGCCGACGGGCGCTTCCGGATCCGGCTGCCCGCCACCCGCACCGGCTCCGACGGCGCCGCCCTGCCGCTGCGCAAGGGGATCTGGGAGGCCGCGCTCCACCCGGCCGGCCGCCCCGGGCCGGCCCGGCCGCTGATCGCCGCCCCCGGCGTCATCCCCGCCCTGCCGGCCGCCACCCAGGCCGGCGGCAAGCGGGTCCTGCTCCAGCGGCGCTGGCACGACACCCTGCTGCTGGACTCCACGCCCGTCCTCACCCCCGGCGAGCGCAGCGCCTGGACCCAGGCCCGCCAGCGCACCGCCGGCTACCCCGCCGCCCGCCGCGAGCCGCTGCACGACGCCGTGCTGTACGACGTCTTCGGCGGCCGCGGCTACTCCGACTCCCCGCGCGCGGTGCACGCCGAACTCGCCCGCCGCGGCGCGCCCCTGGAGCACCTCTGGGTGGTCGACGACGCCCAGGCCGAACTGCCCCCCGGGGTCCGCGCGGTGCGGATCTGGAGCCCCGAGTGGTACCGGGCCCTGGCCACCAGCCGCTACCTGGTCGGCAACACGCACTTCCCGGACTTCCTGCGGCGCCGCCCCGGCCAGGTGGTCGTGCAGACCTGGCACGGCTCGCTGCTCAAGCGGATCGCCCACGACGTCGACAACCCCTGGCTGGCCGACCACGGCTACCTGGAGGCGCTCGACCGGGAGACCCCGCAGTGGAGCCTGCTGCTCTCCCCCAGCCCGTTCGCCACCCCCATCCTGCGCCGCGCGTTCCGCTACGACGGCGAGATCCTGGAGGCCGGCTACCCCCGCGGCGACGTGCTGGCCCGGCCGGACGCCGCGCACGCCGCCGCCGTCCGCCGCCGGCTCGGCATCCCGGAGGGCAAGCGGGTCGTGCTGTACGCCCCCACCTGGCGCGAGGACCAGCAGCGCGGCGACGGCAACGGCTTCAGGCTGGACCTGCGGATCGACCTCGACCACGCCCGGCGGACCCTCGGCCGCGACCACGTGCTGCTGATCCGCCCGCACGTGCACGTCCGCGAGCCGCTGCCCGGCGCCGGCGACGGCTTCCTGTACGACTGCGGCGACTACCCCGACGTCCAGGAGCTGCTGCTGATCGCGGACGTGCTGGTCACCGACTACTCGTCGATCATGTTCGACTTCGCGATCACCGGGCGGCCGGTGCTCTTCTTCACCTACGACCTGGAGCACTACCGGGACACCCTGCGCGGGTTCTACTTCGACTTCGAGCCGGAGGCCCCCGGGCCGCTCGTGCCCACCTCGGCCGGGCTGCTCGCGGTGCTGCGCGACCTCGCCGACGGCGGCGCCGCGCTACCCGCCGGGTACGAGGAGCGCTACCGCCGCTTCCGGGCCACCCACTGCGGGCTGGACGACGGCGGCGCCGCCCGCCGGGTGGTCGACCGGATGCTCGAACTCGGCCGGGCCTGACGGGTGGTCGGGCCCGCCAGGCGGGCCTGACGGGTGGTCGGCATCAGGCGAAGTCGTAGGCCCGCCAGGGCCGCCAGACCTCGTCGGCGTCGAACCGGGAGAGGCTGAAGCCCGGCACCCGGAAGGCCGCCCGGAAGCCGCGGGCCTGCTCGTACGCCTGGTCCAGCACGTCGTCCGGCAGGCCGTGCGCCACCGTCACGTGCGGGTGGTACGGGAAGGCCAGCTCCCGGGCCAGCGGGCCGGAGCGGACGTCCGCCTCCAGCAGCCTGCACTCCTGCGCGCCCTCCTCGACCCGCACGAACACCACCGGCGAGACCGGGCGGAAGGTGCCGCCGCCCTGCAGCAGCATCCGGAACGGCCGGTGCGCGCCGGCCACCGCCGCCAGGTGCTCCTCGATCTTCGGCAGCTCCGCGGCCGCCACCTCGGTCGGCGGCAGCAGCGTGACGTGCGTCGGTATCGACCGGGCCAGCGGATCACCGTGCCCGGCCCGGGTGTCCTGGATCCGCGCGCCGTACGGGTCCGGAACGGACACGGACACGCCGATGGTGACGAGCTCCGGGAGCTCGCCACCACCGGGCAGACGACTGAGTGGCGTCACCGCTTGGCGGCCGGGAGGAAGCCGATCCGGTCGTAGACGGTCTCCAGCGTCGCCGACGCCACCTCGCGGGCCTTCCCGGCGCCGATCGCCAGCACCCGGTCCAGCTCGGCCGGGTCGTCCAGGAAGGTGCGGGTGCGCTCCTGGAAGGGGGTCACCCACTCGGTGAACAGCTCGGCCAGCTCGGTCTTCAGGGCGCCGTACATCTTGCCCTCGAAGTGCGCGACCAGCTGCTCCACCGACTGGCCGCTCAGCGCGGAGTGGATGCGCAGCAGGTTGGAGACGCCCGGCTTCGCCTCCTCGTCGTAGGAAACGACGGTGCCGGTGTCGGTGACGGCGCTCTTGATCTTCTTGGCGCTCTTCTTCGGGTCGTCCAGCAGGTTCACCAGGCCCTTGTCCGAGGCGGCGGACTTGCTCATCTTGGCGCCCGGGTCCTGGAGGTCCTGGATCTTCGCCGTCTCCTTGAGGATGTACGGCTTCGGGACGGTGAAGGTCGGGCTGTAGCGGGCGTTGAAGCGCTCGGCGACGTCGCGGGTGATCTCCACGTGCTGCCGCTGGTCCTCGCCGACCGGCACCGCGTCCGCGTGGTAGAGCAGGATGTCGGCGATCTGGAGGATCGGATAGGTGAACAGCCCGACCGTGGTGCTGTCGGCGCCGTGCCGGGCGGACTTGTCCTTGAACTGGGTCATCCGCGAGGCCTCGCCGAAGCCGGTGAGGCAGTTCATCACCCAGCCGAGCTGCGCGTGCTCGGGCACGTGGGACTGGATGAACAGCGTGCAGTGCTCCGGGTCCAGGCCGGCACCGAGCAGCTGGGCGGCGGAGATCCGGGTGTTCTCCCGCAGCACCTTCGGGTCCTGCGGCACCGTGATCGCGTGCAGGTCGACCACCATGTAGAAGGCATCGTTCTCCTTCTGCAGGTCGACCCACTGGCGCACCGCACCGAGGTAGTTGCCGAGGTGGAACGAGCCGGAGGTGGGCTGGATGCCGGAGAGCACCCGGGGACGGTCCTTGCCCGGACCAGTGATCGCTGCGTTGACCATGCGGGCCATTGTTCCAGTTCCACCGACCGGTCAGGAAACGTCTGCCCCTGGAGGTTCCGCCAGTGTGACGGCACTCACCCCGACCCGGGCGATCCGCCGGCCCTCCAGCTTGGCCACCGTCAGCCGGACCTCCTCGGCGCCGACCGGGATCCGGACCTGGTCCCCCTCGGCCGGCAGCCGGCCCAGCGCGGCGACCAGACAGCCGGCCACCGTCTCGTACGGCCCCTCCGGAAGGGTGACGCCGGTCTCCTCGGTGAAGTCGGCGAGGTTCAGCAGGCCGTCCAGCTCCATGCCGCCGCCGGCCAGCCGGCGGGTGGGGACGGGCTCGTGGGTGTCGTACTCGTCGCGGATCTCGCCGATCACCTCCTCGACCAGGTCCTCCAGGGTGACGATGCCGGCCGTGCCGCCGTACTCGTCGACCACGATCGCCAGGTGGTGGCCCTCCCGGCGCATCTCGCCCATCGCCTCCAGCACCCGCTTGGTGCCGGGCAGCAGCTTGATCGGGCGGGCCAGGTCGCGGACCTTGGCGGCCTGCTCGCCGCGGGCGCCGTACAGGTCGCGGACGTGCACGAAGCCGGTCACCGCGTCGTAGCTGCCCTCGACCACCGGGTAGCGGGAGTGCGGCGAGGAGCTCGCCTGTTCCCGGACCTCTTCGAGCGGGCGTTCGGCGTCCAGGAAGGTCACCTCGGTGCGCGGGACCATCACCTCGCGCAGCTGGCGCTCCCCGGCGGAGAACACGTCGGCGATCAACGCCCGTTCGTCGCTGCCGAGTTCGGTGTTGGCCGCGACCAGGCCGCGCAGCTCCTCGGAGCTCATCGAGCCGCGCCCGGCGGCCGGGTCGCCGCCGAGCAGCCGGACCATCAGGTTGGTGGAGTGCCCGAGCAGCCAGATCACCGGCCGCAGCGCCACCGACATCACGTCGACCACCGGGGCGGCCAGCAGGGCGATCGAGTCGGCGCGCTGCAGGCCGATCCGCTTCGGGGTGAGTTCGCCGAGGACCAGCGAGGCGTAGCTGATCACCAGGGTCAGCCCGACCAGCGAGACCGCGTCGGCCAGGCCCTCGGACAGCCCGGCCCGCACGAACACCGGGGCCACCTTGCCGGCCAGCGTGTCCGCGCCGAACGCGGCGGACAGGAAGCCCATGCAGGTCACCCCGACCTGGACGGCGGCCAGGAAGCGGTTCGGGTCGGCGGCCAGGTGGGCCGCCCGGGCTGCACGTCGGGTGCCCCGCGCCTCCAGCGTCCGGATCTGGCCCTCGCGCAGCGAGATCAGCGAGATCTCCGCGACGTTGAACAGGCCGCCCAGCATGATGAAGACGAGAACGAGCGCCGCGTCCTCGATGGTTTCGCTCACGGGGGGTCAGTGTAGAGCGACGGCCCGCCGCCGCCTGCGGAAGAGGCGGTGGCGGGCCGTACGTGGCTCGGCCGGGCCGTGCCCGGATCAGTGCGCTCAGATCAGGTTGAGGGCCTGGACCGCGTCGCGCTCCTCGACCAGCTCGTTGACCGAGGCGTCGATGCGGCCGCGGGAGAAGTCGGAGATCTCCAGGCCCTGGACGATCTCGAACTTGCCGTCCTTGGTGGTGACCGGGAAGGAGGAGATCAGGCCGGCCGGGACGCCGTAGGAGCCGTCCGAGACGACGCCCATGGAGGTCCAGTCGCCCTCGGCGGTGCCGTTGACCCAGGTGTACACGTGGTCGATGGCGGCGTTGGCGGCCGAGGCGGCCGAGGAGGCGCCGCGGGCGTCGATGATGGCGGCGCCGCGCTTGGCGACGGTCGGGATGAAGTCGTTCTCCAGCCAGGCCTGGTCGGCGCCGACGGCCTCGAAGGCCGGCTTGCCGGCGATCTCGGCCTGGAAGATGTCCGGGTACTGGGTCGCGGAGTGGTTGCCCCAGATGGTGACGCGCTTGATGTCGGAGACCAGGGCGCCGGTCTTGGCCGACAGCTGGCCGAGGGCGCGGTTGTGGTCCAGGCGGGTCATCGCGGTGAAGCGCTCGGCCGGGACGTCCGGGGCGTTGCGCTGGGCGATCAGGGCGTTGGTGTTGGCCGGGTTGCCGACGACGAGGACCTTGATGTCGTCCGCGGCGTGGTCGTTGATGGCCTTGCCCTGCGGGCCGAAGATGCCGCCGTTGGCCTGCAGCAGGTCGCCGCGCTCCATGCCGGCGGTGCGCGGACGGGCGCCGACCAGCAGCGCGACGTTGGCGCCGTCGAAGGCCTCGGCCGGCTTGTCGGTGATCGTGATGTCGCGCAGCAGCGGGAACGCGCAGTCGACGAGCTCCATCGCGGTGCCCTCGGCGGCCTTGAGGCCCTGCGGGATCTCCAGGAGGCGCAGGTTCACCGGCACGTCGGCACCGAGCAGGTGGCCCGAGGCGATGCGGAAGAGCAGCGCGTAGCCGATCTGGCCGGCCGCTCCGGTGATGGTGACGTTGACGGGGGTGCGGGTCATTTCTACCTTCTCCAGCAAATCGCCAGGTGCCCCAGGCACACCGGCGCACTGGAGCCGAGGATGTTCTCTCGACGTCGAGAGACCGGCGTCAGGTTATCGCAAAGGGAAGCGTACGCCGCGTGTGCGGTCGTGGCTGATACGTCACAGCGGCGGCGGCCTCGGCGGACGTGCCCGGAACGGGCCGGGCCCCGGCGGCGGCTGCCGCTGTGACGTATCAGCCACGACCGCACACGCGGCGTACGCTTCCCTTTGCGATAACCTGACGCCGGTCTCTC
>NZ_JBEYVJ010000347.1:0-7104 GCF_040643935.1 Kitasatospora sp. NPDC047058
TCCCCCCGGGCCGCACCCGCGCACCGCACCTGTCCCGGTGGACAACGTGATCGGTCGCGCCTTCGTCGTCGCCTGGCCGGTCTCGCATGGCGTCCCCGTTGCCGCGCTTCCGCCCTTTCGCGGCCGTCCCCGGAGCGGGTCAGACCCGCAGGGCGGCGTTCAGGCCCGCAGGGCGGCGTTCAGGCCCGCAGGGCGGCGTTCAGGCCCGCAGGGCGGCGGGCACCACCGCGAGCAGCGCCACGGCGAGCGTCACCGCCAGGCAGACGGCCGCCCAGCGGGTGCAGATCCGGCGGCACTCGCTGCGGTAGCGGTCCGCCAGCTGCCGGCACCGTTCCACGGCGCGGTCCACGACGCCCTCCGCGTAGCGCAACCGGTCGGCGGCGTAGGCCCGTTCGACGCTCTCCCGGTCGCCGGGCGAGAGCCAGGGAAACTGCTCGGCGAAGGCCCGGGCGTCCCGCTCGGCCGCCGACACCTCGGCCTCCCAGGCCAGGTAGCCCTCCAGCCGGGCGATCTCCACCCGCGCGTCCACCGGCGCACCCGCCGCACCGGTTCCCCTGCCCGGCCGAGGGCTCCGCGCTCTCGGCGGGCGCTGCCTGCCACCCATGACCGCTCCTTGTTCCAGCACCCGGGCACCGCGGCGAGCAGCACGGCGGCAGCGGCGCACACCTATCGAATCGGCCGGCCGGACCCCACGACGGGAGCCCGCGGCGCGACCACGCAACTACTACCAGTGACCAGCCGGCGCGTGCAGGCCGACTCGCCGGTCCGGCAGCCGGCAAAGGCGTCCGGCAAAAGCCGCGCCGACCTGCACAGACGCGGTACCGGCGGGGCGACCGGGGCCGACGCCGCGGCGCACCGCCCGCACCGGGAGCGCCCGCCACGCGGCGCACCCCCGCGGAGCGGCGACACCCGGACGGCCTCCGACACGCTCCGCGCACGCCCGTGTACCATCGGCGACCGGGTCGGCGTACCGCCCGGCCTGCCCCGGTCGCCCGGGGCACGGAGACGGAGGTCAGCCATGCCCGACGCGGGTCGGTTCAGCGAGGTGGGCGAGCAGGGCTCGCGGGCGGTGATCGAGGCCGCCGCCGTGCTGGAGCACGAGCTCGCGGCCGGGCGGACCGACGCGACCGCGGCCGACGACCGGCCCACCGGCGGGCACCGGCTGGACCCCGAGGAGTTCGGGCGGCTGGTGCAGCAGGTCTCCGAGCACACCCACCAGCTGATCGACGCCGTCGCCGCCCGGCTGGCGGACAACACCGCCGCCGCGGCGGCCGCGCACACCCGGCGGCTCACCGCCAACGCCCACGACGCCCTCGACCTGCTGCTCAAACTGACCACGCTGACGACGGAGTCCCCCGACCCGGCCGGCCGGCCGGGCGCCGGGCACCGGCAGGAACACGGCCCGCTGCCGGAGCACGGCCCGCAGCCGAGGCCGGGGCAGCACCCCGACGGGCCCGAAGGCCACCAGGAGTGACGGCCGCGGCGCCACCGCTCACCGACCGGGCGCAGCTGGTCGAACGGGTGCTGGCCCGGTACGGCGAGCGGACGGTGGCGGCGCTGCTGCGCCACATCCCCGAGCAGAGCCCGCCGTACCTCTACGAGCTGGCCGCCGACTACCCGGCCCGCCCCGGCAAGGGGCTGCGGGCCGCGCTCTGCCTGGCCGCCTGCGCCGCGGTCGGCGGCCGCCCGGAGCGCGCGCTCAACCCGGCCGTCACCGCCGAGCTGTTCCACAACGCCTTCCTGATCCACGACGACATCCAGGACGGCAGCGAGCTGCGCCGCGGCACACCCACGCTCCCCGCCGCCTACGGCGTCGAGGTCGCGCTGAACGTCGCCCACGCCACCCACCTGCTCGGGCACCAGCGGCTGATGGCCAACCGGCGGGAGCTGGGTGACGAGCTGGCCTGGCGGCTGTTCGAGGAAACCGAGTTGATGTGCCGTCAGACGCTGGAGGGCCAGGCGCTGGAGATCGCCTGGATCCGCGACAACGCCTGCGCGCTGGTGTCCGCCGACTACTACCGGATGTGCCTCAAGAAGACCTCCTGGTACACCTTTCTCTACCCGTGCCGCTCCGGCCTGCTGGTCGCCGAGGGCGCGGCCTCCGACGCCGCCCGGCTGGACCGGTTCGGCTGGTACCTGGGCGCGGCCTACCAGATCCAGGACGACGTGCTGAACCTGGTCGGCTCCCAGGCGGACTACGGCAAGGAGATCGCCGGGGACCTCTGGGAGGGCAAGCGCACGCTGATCCTGATCCACCTGCTGGAGCGCTGCACCCCGGCCGAACGCGCCCGCGCCGAGCGGTACCTGCGCGGCACCCGGGCCCAGCGCGGCCCCGACGCGGCGGAGGACGTCCGCTGGCTGCTCGACCGGATGACGGCCTACGGCTGCGTGGAGAGCGCCCGGGAGGCGGCGGCCGGGCTGGTCGCCGCCGCCGAGCGGGAGCTCGCCCGGGTGCTGGCGGCCGCTCCCCCGCCCGCCGGCCTCTCCGAAGAGGGGGCCGAGGCACAGGAGTTCCTGCTCGCCCTGCCGGGCTTCGTGGTGTCCCGGGGGCGCTGACCGGCGTGGTCGGCGCGATCGCCCCCTGGAACCACCCGCTGCCGGCGGGCAGAGGCGCCGGTCCAGGCCCGGCGTCCGGCTGCCCCGTACCTCGCCGCCCGGCCCGGGAGCGGGAAGGACGTCCTGCGCCCGGTCGTCCCGGCCCGGCGTCCGGCCGGGCCGGTGAGCCCGGCCCTCCTACGGTGTGAGTACGACTGAGTACCTTGCGCACTCCGGGTTGAGTACGCGTCCGCTGCCCGGGGCGGGGCCGGATGGCGAGGATCGGTGCATGACCAAGACCCTCTCCCGGCCCCACCCGAACTGGTGGCGTGCGCCGATGATCTCGACCCTCGTGACGGGTCTCTGCCTGCCGCTGGTGAGCGGGCTGCGCGGCTTCGCCGAGATGGCCACCGACTCGTGCAACGGGCGGAGCTCCTGCCCGGCGACCTACAACCAACTGGCCTTCGCCGACCACCTGTTGACGGCCGCGCTGGTGCTGCTGGTGGCGCAGTGGCCGGTCGCGTACCTGGTCCGGCCGGCGCGGGTGTGGGCGGCGCTGGCGCCCGGGGCGGCACTCGCCCTGGCCGTGTTCACGCTCTTCAGCCTCCACCCGGGCACCTGAGCGTCAGGCGAACGCGGAGGGACGGCCGAGGGCGACCAGGTGGTGGTCCTTGGTGCCGACGTAGATCCGGCCCTTGTCGGTGGCCGGCACCGAGAACTTGCTGACCGTGCCGAGCGGGAAGGAGCGCCGCAGCCTGAGCGTGCCGTCCACCGGCACCGGGTCGTAGGCGCGGAGTTCGCCGCCCTCGCCGTACTGGCCGGTGCCGGACCAGATGACCCAGACCAGGGCGGAACCGCTGCGGGTGCCGTCGGAGGTGACGACGGGCGAGCCGGACATCTTCAGGAAGTCCTCGGCACTGGTGCCGGCGCTGGTCAGCTGTGGGAGGCCGGCCGGGCTGACCGCGTACTTGAGGGCGCGCAGCTTGCCGAAGTTCTCGACGGTGTAGACGTAGCCGCCGTCACCGCCCCAAACGGCGGGGTGGCCCCAGACGCCGCCGTACGGGCCGGTCGTGCCGACGGTCTTGTCGGTGCCGTCCGGGCCCTGGCCCATGCCGCCGAGGTCGTCGCGGTCGAGCAGGAAGATCCGGCCGTCCTTGCCGACCTGGACCAGCAGCCGGGGGTGGGCGGGGGTGCCGAAGAGGTTCTCGGGGAGCGCGACCGGGCCGCCGGAGCCGAGGTCGGTGTCCTTCTTGTCCAGGGTGGCGTTGTTGGCAGGGCTGAAGAAGTCCTTCGGGGTGAAGGTGCCGTCGCCGTTGACCGCGAAGCGGATCACCGACTCGCCGAGGCCGCCGGGCGGCTTGTTGCCCGGGCCCTTCGCGGGCGAGGCGCCGGCGCCCTGGCCGTTGGCGGTGGCGAGGATGATCCGCCCGGGGCCGTCCGAGACCAGACCGCTACCGGCCATCCAGATCGAGGCGCGCTGGGTGTCGGAGCCGGCCACCGTGGACCAGAGGGTGAGCTTGCGGGTGCGGGTGTCGAGGCCGGCCAGGGTGCCGATGTAGTCGCCGATGCCGCAGAGCGAGCCGAAGCCGAAGTAGACGTGGCCGTCCAGCAGCAGCAGCCCCGGACGCTGGAGCGAGCGGTAGGCGTTGAACGGCTTGCCGGGGGCGTTGACCGGGTCACCCTGGACGGTGACCGGCCAGCCGCTGCGCTCGGCCCCGGTCCGCGGGTCGACGGCGTGCACGTAGTAGTGCGGATGCTTGTCGTCGGGGCCGTCGTTGACCTTGCTGGTCAGGTAGACCGTGCCGGTGGCCGGGTCGTACACCGGGGTGGACGTGGTGCCGACGTTGGGGCCGGGGTCCGAGCAGCCGATCGCGGCGGACGGCCAGGCCGCGCCCATCGAACGGTGCCAGGTGATCTTCCCGGTCTTGGCGTCGATCCCGTAGACGTGGTTGGTCTCGGTCGCGACGACCACGGTCGGGCCGATCACCAGCGGCTGGGCGAAGACCTGGCCGTCGAGCGGGACGGAGAAGCGGACGCCGAAGTCCGCGGCGCCGACCTCGGCGGGGGAGAGCCCGGGTTCGTCCCGGTCCCAGGCGGTGCGTTCGGTGGTGACGGAGACGGTGGTGACGTCGGCCCGGGCGGCGGCCGCCGGGGTGAGCAGGGCGAGGCCGGCGAGCAGGGCGGCGGCGCGCGCGGACGGTCTGTTGAGGCGCTTCATGGCGCCATGGTTCGGCGGCGGTCCCGGGGCCACCAGCGGAGGTGGTCCAGTCGGCCGTCCTCCGTTCGCAGCGTTTCACCCGAATCCCGGGTCATGATCCTCTATGGTCGTCGCGGCGCACGCCAACGGGCGGGCGACGGACGAGAACGGGGACGCGGTGCGAATCGGAATCATCGGCACGGGCACGGTCGGGCGGACGCTCGCGGACAAGCTGGTCGCGCTGGGCCACGAGGTGACGCTGGGCTCACGGACCAAGGACAACCCGAAGGCGGTCGCCTGGGCGGAGCAGGCGGGCCCGAACGGGCACACCGGCACGTTCGCGGACGCGGCCGGGTTCGGCGAGGTGGTGCTGAACGCCACCGCCGGGACGGTCTCGCTGGAGGCCCTGCGGGCGGCGGGCGCCGAGCGGCTGGCCGGGAAGGTGCTGGTCGACATCTCCAACCCGCTGGTCTTCTCCGCCGAGGGCGCGGTGAGCCTCGACCCGGTGAACACCGACAGCGTCGGCGAGCGGATCCAGCGGGAGTTCCCGGACGCCAGGGTGGTGAAGGCGCTGAACACGCTCTCCGCGCCGCTGATGGTCGACCCGGGGCGGGTGCCGGGCGAGCACAACCTGTTCGTGGCCGGGGACGACGCCGCCGCCAAGACCGAACTGGTCTCCCTGCTGGGCGAGTTCGGCTGGCCGGCCGAGGCGGTGATCGACCTCGGCGGGATCGCCGCCGCCCGGGGCATGGAGATGCTGATGCCGTTCTGGCTCCAGCTGATGCGCGCCTTCGGGACGACCGACTTCAACTACTCGATCAAGCGCGCGGAGTAGGCGCGGCATCAGGGCGGACGGCGGACGGACGGCGGACGGCGGGGCGAACGTCGGCGGACGGCGGCGGACGGCGGGGCGGACGTCGGCGGGCGCGCGCCCCCGCCGCACCGCGGCACTCCCGCGAGGGGCGAGAATGGACGGCATGTCCCGACGCCGCTCCGCGCCCCGTGCCGCCACCCCCGCTCCCCGACTGCTGCCCTCCTCACCCTGCCCGTGCGGGCTGCCCGCCGCGTACGGCGACTGCTGCGGCCGCTACCACCGGGGCCAGGCCGCCGCGCCGACCGCCGAGGCACTGATGCGCTCGCGCTTCAGCGCCTTCGCCGCCCACGACGAGGCCTACCTGCTGCGCAGCTGGCACCCGGACACCCGCCCCGCCTCGGTCGACTTCGACCCGGCACTGCGCTGGAACCGCCTCGACGTGCTCTCCACCAGCGACGGCGGCCCGTTCCACACCGAGGGCACGGTCGCCTTCCGCGCCCACTACACCGAGGGCCGGGAGGAGGGGGTGCTCACCGAGCACAGCCGCTTCGTCCGCCACGAGGGCGCCTGGGTCTACCTCGACGCCCTCTCCCTCGACACGGGCTCGTGACCGGGCATCGGCGCCCGGGGGCGGCCTCGGGCACGCCTCAGAGGTAGTCGTCCAGGCGGGCGAAGGTGAAACCCTGTGCGGTGACCTCGTTCACGACCTTGCGGAGCAGGTCCGGCATGGTGCCGTTCCAGAGGTCGGTTCCCCGGAAGTGGGTGAGGATGATGTCGCCGTCGTGCAGCCGCTGGTCCTCGTAGCGGTACTCCATGTGGTCCGGGAAGGCCTCCTCGTTCCACAACGGCACCGCCTCGATGCCGCAGGAGGCCGCGGCCCGCAGGGTGTCGTCGTTGTACTCACCGTACGGGGGCCGGAACAGCCGGGGGCGGACACCGATCTGCTGCTCCAGCTGGTCCTGCTGCCGGCAGATCTCGTCGCGCTGGGTGGCGTAGTCGAGCACCTTCAGGTTGCGGTGGTTGATGGTGTGGTTGTTCACCGCGTCGCCCTGGGCGGCGAGCTTGCGGAAGTAGCCGTAGTCGGACCGGGCCAGGTAGTCGGCGACGAAGGTGCTGAGCGGGATCCCGAGCTCGTCCGCCATCCGGGAGAACTCCGGGTCCTTCTCGGCGCCGTCGTCCACCGTCAGGAAGACGATCCTCTGGTCGGTCGGGACGCGGTACACCACCGGAGGCAGCCCGTCCTTGAGCTTCACTCCTTGCACCGGCTTCAACTCCGGTTTGACCAGCGGGTGTTGCGGCGCCCGGGGTGGCAGCTGGGCCAGGCCCCAGCGGTGCGCGGTCTCCAGCGCGGTGCGGACCTCCGCCTCGCGGCGGGCCACCGCCTCCCTGCTGCCCTCCTCCTCGGCCCGGGCCAGCCCCGGCAGCACCCGCGGCAGCGGCACGGCCGGCGGCCGCGGACCGCCCCGGTCGGCCGCCTCGCCGGCATCGCCCTGCTGCTCCGGCTGCGCACCGGCCGGCCGGTCCTGCTGCGGGTCCTGGGAGGACTTCCGCCCCGACT